>JAFUAR010000092.1 GCA_017460585.1 Clostridia bacterium | reverse complement strand
TGCAGGCGGTACAGGCGTTTAGTCCCGAGGAGCAGAAGATCATTGATGATTTCTCCAAGCAGATCAATATTCTGGATTCGAATCTCGTGTTCTCCTACGGTGCCGCTGCGCAGCAGAATATTTCCCAGTTTGCCGATTCTACGCTTAAAAACGTGCAGACCAAGGATCTGGACGAGGTCGGCGATATGATCGGCGATCTGGTAGTAGAGCTCAAGGGCTTCAATACCGACGAGAAGGAAGGCAAAGGGCTGTTCGGCTTCTTCAAGAAGCAGGAAGCGAGCCTTGCGACCATGAAGGCGCGCTACGACAAGGCGGAGATTAATGTGAACCGCATTACCGAGCAGTTGGAAAAGCACCAGATTCAGCTTTTGCGCGATATTGCCCTGTTGGATAAGCTGTACGATCAGAATCTGCTCTATTTCAAGGAGCTTTCCATGTATATTGCCGCGGGCAAGCAGCGATTGGAGAGCTTCCGTGCGGGAGAACTGCAGGCGGCGTATGACAAGGCGCAGGCTTCCGGACTTCCCGAGGACGCGCAGGCGGCGAAGGATTTGGCGGACAAGGCGGATCGCTTCGAGAAGAAGCTGTACGACCTTGAACTTACCCGCAACATTTCCATTCAGATGGCGCCTCAGATTCGCCTGATTCAGTCCAGCAACCAAATGATGGCGGAGAAGATTCAAACCTCTATTGTGAATACCATTCCGCTTTGGAAGAGCCAGATGGTGCTGGCAATGGGGCTTGCGCACACGCAGGATGCAATGCAGGCGCAGCGCGCGGTGACCGACGTAACCAACGAGCTGTTAAAGAAGAACGCCGAATAGCTGCATATGGCGACCGTGGAATCCGCCAAGGAAGCGGAGCGTGGCATTATTGATATCGAAACGCTGAAGCAGACCAACCAGATGCTGATCGATACCATGGATGAGGTACTGACGATTCAGCGCAATGGTCGCGAAAGCCGCCGCAACGCGGAAGCCGAGCTTGCGCAGATCGAAGGCGAGCTTCGCAACAAGATTTTGGAGATTAACCGCTAAGAATTGTTTTACCGAGCGCATTGAGAGGAGGTATGCCGCATGAAATGGTTGAGCAATCGCCGCGTAGCCTGTGCCGTGCTGGTAATTGCCGTGCTTGGAAGCGTGTTTGGCTTTGGAGGGACTGAGCTTTCAAAGCAGCGCGCCGAGGTAGAGCGCGTATTTAACGACGGTGTGGATACCTCCTTTGGCGCGCATCAGCTGAGTATGGATGCCTATTTGGACCATAGCGCCGATTACGCCGGAAGTATGGTGCGCGAATATCGCTTAAATTCCGCCGAGGATACCGATAGCGTACGGCAGGTGGAACAGCTGGCGAGCGTCATTGGAAACGGTGCGGATTACGACGCGAGATATACCGCATACGTGGCGTTTTTGGAAAACGTAGAAGCGCTCAATATTGATTTTTCGAGATTGAAATTGGATGAGGACGCCACTCAGACGTTTCATCGCGCATATACCGATATCATAGAGGACGAAGCGGATAAGCTCCGGCGCGACGGCTATCATGAAATCGCCGCTGAGTACAATCGCACGCTTCGCGGTTTTCCTGCGAATTTAATTGGCAATGTCACAGGTGTTCGCACCATGAATACGTTTGATGGGGAGGCGAGCCGGTGATGCGTAGAATAATTCAAATGATCGGCTGTATCCTCGTGAGTGTGGCATTGTTGATTGCTCAAATGGCGTTTGCCGAATCCGCCGTTCCCGCGCCGACCGATGATTTTTGGTTTCTGGATGAAGCAAACGTGTTGAGCGACGCGACCGAGGGCGAGATATTCTTCTCCAATCAGCGCATGGCGGATGTATCCGCCAGTGAGATCGTAGTGGTTGCCGTGAACTCCACAGGGAATTACACGATCGATGATTACGCGAACAATCTGTATAACCAGTGGGAGATCAACGTGGAAGGCGTGCTCATGCTGCTGGCAATACAGGATGACGATTATTATGTGCTGCCCGGCGCTGTGTTGGGACAATCGCTTCATAGCTCGGAAATTCAAGAACTGCTGAATACCTATCTGGAACCGGATTTTGCGGCAAAGAACTACGATTCAGGCGTTAAAAAGGCGTTTGAGGCGCTTTATGCCAGAGTTGCCGAACTGAACCATCTATCTGTCAAGGTGCAGGATGGTATCAATGATTACGAGGCGTTTATCGCCGGAGAAATTGCAGAAGTCGGCGGAACCACCGGATCGAACGCCGTTGCAGGAAGTACGCAGTCTGTAGACTGGGTTCCGGAGCAGAATATTCGCCAAGAGAGGGAAGGAGGATAATTCTTGCCGCTGTTGATCGTAATATTGCTGGTCGTAATACTCGTAGCGGTATCGCGCTCCAACCGTAGGCGCAATACGCGCTATTATGACGCGGGCGTTGATGTGCCGCCGCCAACGCGAAGCTCCGGCTTCGGAACAGGTTTTCTCATGGGCAGTCTGTTCGGTTCCCGTCGTTCTCGTCCGCCCATGGGCGGCTGGGGTGGTCCCAGTGCTCCGCCTCCGGGACCGGCGCCCAGACAATCCGGCGTGCCCTATCAGGGACCGGCTGCGCCTAGAAGCGGCTATTCTTCTGGTGCGGGTCGCACTACGAGCAGCGCGCCGCGCAGCAGCTTTGGTTCTTCCGCCAGCCGTCCGAGCAGCGGCGTTTCGCGCGGAAGCTTTTCCTCCGGCACCTCCCGATCGAGCTTTGGCTCTTCCGTCGGTCGGTCTTCTGGGTTTGGCGGCGCTTCCCGCAACCACTCTTCCATGGGGTCCGGCAGCAGAGGCGGCGGCGCGGGTCGGTTTGGAAAGCGTTGAGGGGTTTTGCATTTGGAATATTTGAAAAAGTCAGGGGCGGTGTCTCCTGACTTTTCCTATAAATACGCGGAGTGAGGGATACGCTATGAACCGAAAGCAGCATATTGCGCCTGATCATATCGAGGTGCGCGGCGCGCGGGTGCATAATCTTAAAAATGTCAACGTGGATATTCCGCTTCATAAAATTGTGGGAGTGGCGGGGGTATCCGGTTCCGGTAAATCGTCGCTTGCGCTCGGCGTACTATACGCGGAGGGCTCGCGCAGATATTTGGAATCTCTGTCCACGTATACCCGTCGCAGAATGACGCAGGCTCGGCAGGCGCAGGCGGACAGCGTGCAGTATATTCCCGCCGCGCTCGCGCTGCATCAGCGTCCAGGCGTTCCGGGCATCCGCAGCACGTTTGGCACGGGCACGGAATTGCTCAACCATTTAAGACTCATGTTTTCGCGTCTGGCGAGTCATCGCTGCCCGAACGGGCATATGGTGCCGCCTAGCATGAACGTGGCGGCGGAGCTTGAACTCATATGCCCCGAGTGCGGTGAGCGCTTCTATGCGCCCGGGGCGGAAATGCTTTCCTTCAACAGCACCGGCGCGTGCGCTCGCTGCGACGGCACGGGTATTGTGCGTACTGTAGATGAATCCACCCTCGTGCCGGATGAATCGCTTTCCATAGATGAAGGTGCCGTCGCCCCGTGGCAGACGCTCATGTGGTCGCTCATGAAGGACATCGCCCGGGAGATGGGCGTGCGCACGGACGTGCCCTTTCGCGAGCTGACCCAAAGCGAGCGGGATATCGTATTCCATGCGCCGCCGCAGAAACGGCACGTAGTCTATCAAAACAAGACTACAGGCGCGTCGGGCGACATGGACTTTACTTATTTTAACGCGAAATATACCGTGGAAAACGCCCTTTCACACGTAAAAGATGAAAAGGGAATGAAGCGGGTGGAAAAATTTCTTAAGCAGTCAAGGTGTCCGGATTGCGGGGGCACCAGACTTTCTGCCGCCGCGCGCGCACCAAGGGTGCGCGGAGTTTCGCTCGCGCAGGCGTGCGAAATGACGCTGAGCGATTTGGCGATTTGGGTAGAAGGAGTGCCCGATACCTTGCCAACAGAAATGCAGCCTATGGCGCGCAGCATATGCGAGGCTTTCGGGCATACGGCAAAGCGCTTGATGGACTTGGGGCTTTCTTACCTGACGCTTGATCGAGAGGCATCCACACTCTCTACCGGCGAGCGACAGCGTATGCAGCTGGCGCGCGCGGTGCGCAACCGCACAACGGGCGTGCTCTACGTGCTCGATGAGCCGACCATCGGGCTGCACCCTTCCAATGTGGAGGGCGTAATTGGGGTAATGGAGGATTTGTTGAGCGATGGCAATTCCATATTGCTGGTAGATCACGACGCGCAAATCCTCTCTCAGGCGGATTGGATTATTGAAATGGGTCCCGACGCGGGAGCGGGAGGCGGCGAGATTATTGCGCAAGGCACGGTGGAGCAGATCGAGCAAAACGCCGCCTCGCGTATTGGAGGATTCCTTTCAGGAAACGAGCGTATCGAGGAAAAAACTGAGCTCCCGAACGATCGGATATTCGAGCTTGGAACTTTAACGCTTTGCACTAATCCAATCCATACCGTTGGGTCGCTTAAAGTGAATCTGCCGAAAGGGCGGCTGGTTGCGGTGACGGGTGTATCTGGCTCGGGCAAAACCACTCTGGTATTGGAAAGCCTAATTCCCGCGCTGCAAGCGCTCACGCAGGGAACGCAGCTGCCGGAGCATGTGCGCTCCATCTCCGCAGACGGTATTCGACAG
>JAFUAR010000091.1 GCA_017460585.1 Clostridia bacterium | reverse complement strand
GATAGCCCCCGAGTAGGGGGCCGCCAGTAATTACAGTGTGGTTGTCAGATACTTCGATGCCCTCTTAAGAGGGCTACCACTAGTGATAAGCCCTTATAGGGCTTGGTCAAACCACCCGTTCAACGGGTGGTTATGACTTATTATGCTTTTTGCGATGCGGCGGATTTTAATACTTCCACGCGATCCAGCTTCTCCCACGGCAGATCCAAATCATCGCGCCCAAAGTGCCCGTACGCGGCGGTTTGCGCGTAGATGGGGCGCTTCAGGTCCAAATCGCGAATGATCGCGGCGGGGCGCAGATCGAAGCACTGTGTCACAATTTCAGAAAGCCGATCATCTGGCAGCAATCCGGTGCCAAAGGAATCTACAAATACGCTCACGGGTTTTGCGACGCCGATAGCGTACGCTACGCCAACCTCGCACTTTTTGGCAAGTCCCGCGGCGACCAGATTCTTGGCGACATGACGCATGGCATAAGCCGCGCTGCGATCCACTTTGCTGGGATCCTTACCGGAGAACGCGCCGCCGCCATGGTGCGCGTAGCCGCCGTAGGTATCAACAATGATCTTGCGGCCGGTTAGACCGGAATCGCCCTGCGGTCCGCCGATGACGAAGCGACCGGTGGGATTGACGTATATTTTGGTGTTTTCGTCCAGCAGCGCTTCGGGGAGTACGGGTCGAATGACGTGCGAAATGATATCTTCACGAATCTGTTCCTGCTCAATTTCCGCCGAATGCTGCGTTGATAGGACTACCGCGTCGATACGTACTGCGCGATCGTCTTCATATTCAATGGTGACCTGCGCTTTGCCGTCGGGACGAAGGTAGGAAAGCGTGCCATTCTTGCGAACCTCGGAAAGTCTGCGAGTGAGCTTGTGCGCCAGCGAGATGGCGAGGGGCATATATTCCTCAGTTTCATCGCAGGCGAAGCCAAACATCATGCCCTGATCGCCCGCGCCCTGCTCTTCGTCGATTTCGCGGTTGACTCCCGGCGCAAGGTCGGGCGATTGTTCATCCAAGCTGGTGAGCACGGCACAGGAAAGTCCATCGAAGCCGTACTTGGCACGATCATAGCCGATATCCACTATTTTCTTGCGCACGATATCGGAAATAGGTACGTAGGCGGTGGTGGATATTTCGCCCATGACCAGCACCATACCGGTGGTGGCGGCGCATTCGCAGGCGACGTGTGCGTTGGGATCCTTTTCCAAAATCGCGTCCAAAATCGCGTCGGAAATCTGGTCGCATATTTTATCCGGATGCCCTTCGGTTACGGATTCAGAAGTGAAAAAATGGCGCATGGATATTCCTCCGGTTTGATGAATTCAACAAAAAATCGCCCTATTGGGGCGAGATAAAATGACCTCGCCTCATCTTTCGGCACACTGCGCCGCGGGAATTGGCACCTTGCTGTTCAGCCGGTTGCCGGGTTTCATCGGGCCCGTCCCTCAACCACTCTCGATAAGGCATTTTTCAGTTGTATTGCATAGTATAATGCGTATAGCGCGTTAAGTCAACCGCACAATATATAAGGCTTCGTTAAACTCAATGCGCGGTTCTTTAGCGCGTACGTTCTTTGGACGAATGCCAATTGCCTTGCGAATCAATGGTATCGCTCACGGATGCCATGTAGTCGCTGGGAGTAATGCCCAGCATTCTTCGAAACTGGCGCGAGAAGGCTGCAAGACTCGAATATCCCAGTTCTGCGGCAACCTGCGTCAAAGTGTATGCGCCGGTGCGAATCAGGCGGCACGCCTCCTGTAAGCGGAGCGTTTGATAGTGTTCCATAACAGGCGCGTTTACGGTCTGTCGGTACAGTCGCTTGAGCGAGGTCGCCCCAATTCCGGCGTGACGGCAAATATCTTCCATGCGGATGGTTCCGTCCAGATGTGCGCGCAAATAGTCTTCACATACGCCCAATATGGATTGCATATCGGTTTCCTCGGTCAATGTCACGCGCCGAGGGGTTTGTGGAGTTTCGCTTAGCTCCTGCCGAAGCAGCATGAGCAGCAGCAATTGCAAAGCGCTCTGAATCATTTGTCCACTGCCGTATGGAGCGTCGTCGAGCG
>JAFUAR010000090.1 GCA_017460585.1 Clostridia bacterium | reverse complement strand
TTCTGGAAGGCTTGCTACGAGGGACCCGTGGTCGCCGAGCGACTGTACGACGAGGGCTTCAACGTTGCGGTGCTCGACTACCGCGTCAACCCCTATCCCGGCAACGCCGCGCGGGAGGATGCCGTGCGCGCCATGCGCTTTCTGCGCTATAACGCGGAGCGGTTCAACACGCGCCCCGATAAAATCGGCATGATGGGCTTTTCCGCGGGTTCCATGCTCTCCGGCTGGTGCGCCTCGATGTATGACGCGGGCAATCCCGCCTCCGACGACCCCGTGGAGCGCTGCACCAGCCGTCCGGACGCCGTAGGTCTGTGCTACGGCGCGGGCAGCAACATTACCGGATCCCGCGGTTTGCTGAGCTACGATCGCGCCGCACAGGCGAAAGCCGCCGAAACCGCAATCGAACGCCGCGTGACCGCCGATTGTCCGCCCTTCTTCATTTGGCAATGCGCGGGCAGTGATGATCCCCGCAACGGCACGCAGCTCGCCGACGCGCTGGCGACCGTGGGCGTACCGTTCGAGCTGCACATTTTCCCCTACGGGCGCCACGGCACGGGACTCTCCAATGAAATGCATCCGGATGACGCCGCCAACGATCCGCACGTCACCCACTGGGTGGAGCTGTACTGCGAATGGCTGCGGCTATACGAGTTTTAAATAAAGCCTGAACTTGTTTCCCCTCTTTTTCACTGGAACGAAAAGGCGATCGCCCGATGGGTATTTCCCATTGGACGATCGCCTTCTGTTTTGCGCCTGAGCGCGTAAGTCTCCCCCTACCCCGCGAACGCCTTTTGGAACGCCTGATCCAGATCGGCGATCAGGTCGTCGGCGTTTTCCAAGCCGACCGATACGCGCACGAGGTTCCACGGAATATCCGCCTGCGCCAGCACCTCCGGCGGGAATTCGCCGTGCGTGGTCTCCGCGGAATTCACAATGAGCGAGCGCACGTCGCCCAAATTGACGTGGTAGGAAAACAGCCTGAGCGCCCCGATGAATTCGCGCAGCTGCTCCCGCGTGCCGTTGAACCCGAACGAGAACAGCGCGCCCGCGCCGCGCGGGAAATATCTCTGCGCCAGCGCCGCGTAGGGGCTGCCCTGCGCCGAGGGATGGCGCACCCACTGCACCTCCGCCCGACTCTGCAAATGTCGCACCAGCTTTTGAGTAGTCGCCACCTGCTTATCCAGCCGCTCCACCAGCGTGCTCATGCCCTGCAGGGCAAGGTAGGCGTCAAAGGGGCTGAGCGCCGCGCCAAGAAATTCCAAATAGAACATTCTCAGCGCAATGACCAGCGGAAACTCGGGCGCAAAGTCGATGGGCGAACGGGGGTTGGCATGGATATCGCGAATCTTGTAGGATTTGGCGTAGAACTGCGGAAAGCGCTTTTCATCGTAATGGAAGCCGCCCTTTTCCACCACCGCGCCGCCGATCAGGCTGCCGTGCCCGCTCAGCCCCTTGGTGAGCGAGTACACCGCGATATCCGCGCCGTGCTTCAAGGGCTGGAACAGGTAGGGCGTCGCCACGGTGTTGTCCACCACCAGCGGCACCCCGTGGCGGTGCGCCGCTTCGGCGATCGCCTCGATATCGTACAGCTCCGCGTTGGGGTTGCTCACCGATTCCAGATATACCGCACGGGTGTTTTCATCAATCAGCGCCTCGTAGGCGGCGGGATCGTGGCGCGCCGCCACCGCACGGGTCTGCACGCCGAAGCGCGTAAGGAAGTTGGCGAGCGTCTCCTGCGTGCCGCCGTAGAGCGACGAGGCGTAGAGTATGTTGCCGCCGCCCTCCGCCAAGAACAGCAGCGTACTGGTAATCGCCGCCATGCCCGAGGCGAAGGCGATGGCCGCCGCGCCCTCGTCCAGCTGGCGCAGCCGCTCCTCCAGCGCGCCCACCGTGGGGTTGGTCACGCGGGAATATACGCTGGCGATCTCCACGCCGCGCAGTATGCGCTGCGCGCGGTCGAAATCGCGAAAGTTGAACGACGCGGTCTGGTAAATCGGCACGTTGACCGAATCGTTGTGCGCCTGCGGGTCGTAGCCCGCGTGAATGCGCTTGGTCTCAAAGGAATAATTCTGTTCGCTCATTGCCTGTCACCTTCCATTTCTGCGCCGGTCAAAGCGCCTTACGAGGCGTTCGCCATGTGGAACTGCTCCATAATGTGGTTGCGAATTTCCACAAACGCCTCGCCGCCGCGATCGCGCGGATGCGGCAGATCCACCTGAATGATCTCGCTGATGCGCCCGGGGCGCGGGGTCATAATCACGATGCGGTCGGAAAGGTACACCGCCTCGTCCACATCGTGCGTCACCAATATCATGGTGGCGTTGTTCTGGCGGCGAATTTCCAATAGCTTATCCTGCAAATCGGCGCGGGTAAAGCTGTCCAGCGCGCCCATGGGCTCGTCCAGTAGCAGCACCTCGGGGTCGTTGATGAGCGCCCGCGCAATGGCGACGCGCTGCGCCATGCCGCCGCTCACCTCGTGCGGATACGCCTTTTCAAACCCGTTCAGCCCCACCATTTCCACGTAGCGGGGCACCTCGCCCTTCTTCTGCTTGTAGATATGGCGCGCCCGCAGCCCCGAGGCGATGTTCTGCTCCACCGTCATCCACGGGAACAGCGAGCCCTGCTGGAAGATATAGCCCCGCTGGGGGTCGGGTCCCTCGATCAACGAATCGTTGATGCGCAGGGTACCCGCCTGCGGGAGGTCCAGCCCGCCAATTAAGCGCAGCAGCGTGGTCTTGCCGCAGCCGGAAGCGCCGATGATGGAGAGGAACTCGCCCCTGTACACATCCAAGCTCACGCCGCGCAGCGCCTCCACGCCCTCCGCCTGGGGGTTGCCGCTGTCGGTATACACGCGATCCACATCGCGAATGGATAAAACGATATCGCTCATTTGAACTGCCCCCTCTGCCAGCGCAGCACATAGGCGCGCACCGCGTTGAGCACCGCCAGAATCAGGCTGAATAGTATGGCCATAACCAGTATGGTGGCGAATACCTTGTAATACGCCGCCCAAACCTTCACCACGTTAATGTAGTAGCCCAGTCCGCCCGGCTGCCCCATCATTTCCGCCATGACCAGACAGGTAAAGGAACCCGCGCAGGCGGTGGTAATGCCGTTGAAAATGTGCGGCATGGCGTGGGGAATCGCCACGCGGAAGAGCAGAAACGGCGTCTTGGCACCGAGCGTGCGCGACGCCTCGAACAGCGTCTTGGGCGTGGTTTGTATGCCGAACGCCGCCTGCGAAGCCACGGGGAACCACGAGCATATGGCGATGAGGAACACCGCCGCCCAGAAGGGGGTGGGCAGCAGCGTGAGCGCGAAGGGCATCCACGCCACGGCGGGAATCACGCCGGTAATCTTGAGCACCGGCTGCACCCAGTAATACACCTTGGGGAACCAGCCGATCAATATGCCCGTGCCCACGCCCAGCACCACGCCGGCGATGAAGCCGGTGGTGAACAGGCGCAGCGAATAGCCCAAGTTCTGCACCACGATGGGACCGTCGATCAGGAAGGTTTCCAGAATCTGCGCCGGACCCGGAAAGAACGGCTGCGTGGTGACGCGCAGCTTGGTGCCGGCAATATCGTACGCCAGCAGCGCCAGCCCCACCGCGAAGCGGAACTTCGCGCGGTTTTGGTACTTTTCGCGCCGCTGCGCGTCCCATATGGAGCGAACCGCGCCGAACAGGTACACCAGCATAATCGCCAGCAGCACAATGCGGTAAAACCCGTTGCGGTCCACGGTAATCGCGCCCAGCGAATAGGTATCGTCCTTAAGTCCTTCGGCAATTTGCGGAACCGCGATATTGCCGATGATGGCGATGAGAAACCCCGAAAGCGTCAATATCGCCGCGCGCACGAGCGGCCAGCCCGCGCGTTCCTCGGATTGGATTGTTGCAACGGCGCCGCCGCGCGCAAGCGCGTCGGTGCGAACCGCTCTGGTTTGCGTCATAGCCATCACCTCAAATAAATTCTCCTGAAAAGGTTACCATTCACCCACGGGGGTGTCGGGGGTCGCAACCCCCGACATTCAATCCGCAGCGGCGGCGTGTACGCCGCGAGGACGCGGACCAAGTGTCCGCTTCCTTGCAGGTGTTGCGCCCGGATATCGCATAGCGATTTTAGCAAAACCTGAGGGGGTGGCAAGGTTGAAAACCCGAAAGGGTTTTCAAGTTTTGACTTTCAGTCAAAACCGCGAGCGAAGGCGCAAAACCAATGGTTTTGCGGTCGGCTTTGCCGACTGCCCCGGTCGATTCAAAGAATCGAGCGGGGCAC
>JAFUAR010000089.1 GCA_017460585.1 Clostridia bacterium | reverse complement strand
TTGCCTGCGCGAACACGCTTTCGCGCAGCGTCGCCGCCACCCTGCGGTACACCATGGCGCTGGTGTTGGGGTTGCGGCGCAGGGTGAGCGCCAGCTCCAAGGCGGCGAACGTGCTCTTGCCGGAGCCCCTGCCGCCGCGCAGCCATACTTCGCGGTGCGCAAAGCCGCGAATATCGCGGTGCACGGGGTAGTATACCGGCGGAATCAGGCGGGTGAGCTTAATCGTCGGCATCGGCAATATCGTCCGCCAGCGTCACGGAATCCTCGTCCATGATCGCGCCCGCGCCCTCCATGCCGCACACCAATTCGGCCACGAAGCGCGCGAACGCCGTGTGGTACAGCCCCAGCAGCGCGTTTTGCAAAAGGAAATCGCGCTGGGCGTCCTTGGCGCGCTCGCAGGCGTAGGCAAATTCCGGATGCGCGATCGCCCAAGCGCGCATTAACGCGGTGGTCGCGCCGATTTCGCCCGCAAAGCCCTCGAACGTGGGCAGCGGGTTTGGCAGGCGCAGCGGGCGTTCCTGACGGGTTTCGCCGTTGGAATGCCAAACGGTGTCCGTCCATTCGCGGTACGCGGGCGCCGAGAAATAGCGCACCAGGCGTTCGCAGTATTCGGGGCGGTATTCCGGCGCGGATTGCATGGTTGACGTATCCTCCCTTCGCTTTGTGCTGCACACAGTATACGGCGCGGTTTGTGTCGCGCTGTGCTAAGGACGGGTACATATGTGGACGGGGGACTGTGTCTCCCGCCCGCGGCGCGGCGTTCGAATTTTCGATTCCCTAATGATCGCAGACCCCCATGGTTGACTTTTGGCGGCGGGCGCGCTATAATGTCTGATAGTTAGTATATGCTAACCACCTGACATTGTATGCTTCGGAGGCGACTTATGTCCGTTTCATCGCTATTTTGGGGGCTCATGATTCCCTTCATCGGCACATCGGCGGGTGCGGCGTGCGTGTTTTGTATGCGCGGGGCGCTGCGCGACAGCGTACAGCGGGCGCTGACCGGTTTTGCCAGCGGCGTGATGGTGGCCGCCTCCATATGGAGCCTGATTGTGCCCGCCATGGAGCAGTGTGCCAATATGGGGCGGCTGGCGTTTCTGCCCGCCGTGGTCGGCTTCTGGCTGGGCGTGCTGTTTTTGCTGCTGCTGGATCGGGTAACGCCCCACCTGCATAGGTTTAGCGAGCAATCCGAGGGACCGCGCACCAAGCTGGCGCGCACCACCATGATGGTGCTGGCGGTCACGCTGCACAACATTCCCGAGGGCATGGCGGTGGGCGTGGTGTACGCGGGGCTGCGCTCGGGCTCGGCGCAAATCAGCGCGGGCGGCGCGCTGGCGCTGGCGCTGGGCATCGCCATACAGAACTTTCCCGAGGGCGCGATCATCTCGCTGCCGCTGCGCGCGGAGGGCAAATCGCGCCTAGGGGCGTTTGGAGACGGCGTGCTCTCCGGCGCGGTGGAGCCCATCGCGGGCTTGATCACGCTGCTGGCAGCGCAGCGCGTGGGTCCTGCAATGCCCTACCTGCTGAGCTTCGCGGCGGGGGCGATGCTGTACGTGGTGGTGGAGGAGCTGATACCGGAAATGTCCACCGGCGCGCACAGCAACATCGGCGTGGTGATGTTTTCGGCGGGATTTACGCTGATGATGGCGCTGGACGTAGGGCTGGGCGGCTGACGCGGCTG
>JAFUAR010000088.1 GCA_017460585.1 Clostridia bacterium | reverse complement strand
GGACAATGCGTTTGTAAAGACCTCGGAGGATACCGTGCGCTATATTGCGGACGCGCAGGAGAAGAATGAAACCATCGCCAAATTGCAAAATGGCATGATCGTGGTGCTGGCGGATTTGGTGGAAAGCCGCGACAAATGCACCGGAAATCACGTGAAGAATACCGCGACATACGCCAAAATCATTATGGAGCAGATGCGCCATGAGGGCATTTACGCCGATCAAATGACCGATGAATTCATTAGCGACGTGGTCAATTCCGCGCCTTTGCACGATGTGGGCAAGATTAAGGTTTCCGATACGCTGCTCAATAAACCAGGGCGCTTGACTGATGAGGAATTTTCCGCCATGCAGGGGCATACCACGGCGGGCAGCGAGATTATTACCCGCGCCATTGATCTGGTATCCGAAAGCAAATCCGGTTATTTGAAGGA
The DNA here is from genome assembly GCA_017460585.1 of Clostridia bacterium. GTDB lineage: Bacteria > Bacillota > Clostridia > Christensenellales > Aristaeellaceae > Faecivicinus. The sequence goes on along the minus strand of JAFUAR010000088.1, from coordinate 4,823 downwards.
AGCGAAGAACCTCGCCGCTTATCATCACGAGCGGTGGGATGGTACGGGCTATCCCAGCAAGCTCAAGGGAGAGGAAATACCCCTTTCCGCGCGCATTATGGCGGTGGCGGACGTGTTCGACGCGCTGGTCGCCAAGCGTAGCTATAAAGAAGGCTTCCCCTTTGATAAGGCGATGGATATTATTCGCGAGGGACAGGGTACGCATTTCGACCCGCTGGTGACGCAGGCGTTCTTGAATGCGGAGTACGAGGTGCGCAAGGTCGTGGAAGCCAATCGGGCAAACGGTATGTAATAGAATGAAATCGCCGCGCGAAAACGCGTATGGCGTCGGCTTTTAGGAGGATGAAAATCATGGAACAAGCGGTTCAGAAGCAGAGAATTTTTTCAGGCATTCAGCCCACCGGTAATTTGACGCTGGGCAACTATATCGGCGCGCTGCGCAACTTCGGCATATTGCAGGATGAATATGATTGCCTGTATTCCATAGTCGATCTGCACGCCCTCACCGTGCGCCAAAATCCCGCGGAGCTGCGCAAGGCGTGCCTGCGCACGATGTCCATTTTTCTGGCAAGCGGGCTCGATCCGGAAAAGAATATCATCTATTTCCAATCTCAGGTACCCGCGCACGCGGAGCTCTCTTGGGTGTTGAACTGCTATACCTATATGGGCGAAATGTCCCGCATGACTCAGTTTAAGGATAAATCCGCCAAACACGCGGATAATATCAACTGCGGTCTGTTCACCTATCCGGTGCTCATGGCGGCGGATATACTGCTGTATCAGACCAATTTGGTGCCCATTGGCGCGGACCAAAAGCAGCATTTGGAAATCGCCCGCGATATCGCGGAGCGCTTCAACGGCGTTTATGGCGATGTATTCGTGGTGCCGGATGGATATTTCCCCAAGGTGGGCGCGCGCGTAATGAGCCTGCAGGAGCCGACCCGTAAAATGTCCAAGTCCGATCCGGAGGATACCTACATCGCCATACTCGATAAGCCCGATATCATTCGCAAAAAGCTGCGTCGCGCGGTAACGGATAGTGAAAACTCCGTGGTGTTCGATCCTGAAAACAAGCCCGGGGTAGCGAACCTGATGAGCATACTCTCCGCGCTTTCCGGCATGAGCATGGAGGAAATTACCGCCCAGTACGACGGGCAGGGCTACGGCAAATTCAAGGACGCGGTTGCCGACAGCGTAATTGCCACGTTGGAACCCATCCAGAAGCGTTACGAAGAAATTTCCGCCGATAAGGCGTACCTCCAGCAGGTGATGGATTCCGGCAGTGAGCGCGCCAGCGCTATCGCGCATAAGACCATGCTGAAGGTGCGCAAGAAGCTGGGCATTGCCCCGTGGAAGCTGTAACGGAGGGACATATGGAATTTCATCACCTTCCCGTATTGCTCGAAGAGTGCATGGAGGGGTTGAATATCCGTCCGGATGGATCCTATTTGGATTGCACGCTGGGCGGCGGCGGGCATAGCTCCGAGATTCTGCGGCGCTTGAATGCACAGGGTCGGCTGTTCGGCATTGACCGCGATGCGGACGCGATTTATGCCGCTACCCGCCGCATACAGGCGCTTTCATTCCCTGCAAGGTTTACCGCCCTGCAGGGCAATTTTCATGATGCGAAGGCGCTGCTGGGCGGCGCGGGCGTGGATTGTGTAGATGGCATTTTGGTGGATTTGGGCGTATCCAGCTATCAGTTGGATGCCCGGGAGCGCGGTTTTTCTTATCACGATGAAGCGCCGCTGGATATGCGTATGGATCGCACGCAGACTTTGACCGCGCGGGAAATCGTGAATACGTGGTCTCAGGACGATATCGCCCGCGTTTTGACCGATTATGGCGAGGAACACTGGGCGCGGCAGATTGCGCGCGTCATCTGCGATCGCAGGGCGAAAAGCCCCATCGAGACCACGGCGGATCTGGTCGATATCATCGACGCGTCGATTCCCAAAAAGCTGCGCGCGAAGGATGGTTCTCACCCCGCGCGTAGAACCTTTCAGGCGCTACGCATTGCCGTGAACGACGAGCTCGCCCCGTTAGAGCAGGCGGTTCGCGATTTGGTGGATCTGCTTTCTCCCCACGGGCGGTTATGCGTAATCGCCTTCCATTCGCTGGAGGATCGCATTGTGAAAAATACCTTCCGCAATTTGGAAAACCCCTGCACGTGCCCCAAGCAGTTTCCGGTGTGCGTGTGCGGCAAAAAGCCGGTCGTGCGGTCTCTCAGCCGAAAACCGATTACCGCTTCACAGACAGAGCTTGCGGAGAATCCGCGCAGCAGAAGCGCGACATTGCGCGTAATCGAAAAGCTGGAGGTGGCGCTATGAAACAGCTGCATACCCCATCTGGCGAAATCGCGCTGCCGGCGTTCTTTCCGGACGCTACCTACGGCGCGATTCGCGCGGCTGCTTTTGACGATGTATACGCCGCGCAGCTGCAGGGCTGTGAGATGAACAGCTACCATCTCATGAGCAAGCCAGGGGCAAAGCTGATTAAGTCATTGGGCGGTTTGCATCGTTTTACCGGCTATCGCGGGGCGATATTGACCGATTCGGGCGGCTTCCAACTCTATTCGCTCATACGCGAGAACGCGGACTACGGCGAAATTCGCGACCGTGAAATTATATTCCGCCCCGATCGCGGCGCCGAGAAGCACACCTTTACGCCGGAGAAGTGTATACAGGTGCAGTTTCAATACGGGTCGGATATTATGATGGCGCTGGATATGTGCACCCATCCGGACGATCCCGCCGAAGTGCAGCGCCGAAGCGTGGAGCTTACCGTAAAGTGGGGCAAGCGCTGCCGCGAGGAATTCGATAAGCTCGTCAAGGGGCGCGACGCGGCGCATCGTCCGCTGCTGTTCGGCATTGTGCAGGGCGGCGCGGACGTGGCGCTGCGCAGGGAGTGCGGCGAGCGATTGGAGGAGATTGGGTTCGATGGCTATGGCTTTGGCGGCTGGCCGCTCGACGCGGAAGGGCAGTTCCGTCCGGATATACTGAAAATGGCGGCGGACGCGATGCCCGATTCCAAGGTGAAGTACGCCATGGGTCTGGGTCGCCCCGAGGAGATCGTGCAGTGCGTCAAGCTGGGGTATTCGCTGTTCGATTGCGTCATTCCTACCCGCGAAGCGCGCCACCAGCGGCTGTATACATTCAAGCAAGGTATGGATACGCCGCATGGCGTAATGGAGGGCGGCGCGGGCTTCTATCGCTTTGTGTATATTATGGATGAGGAGCATCGTCGGTCCGACGCGCCGGTGGAGGAGGGCTGCGATTGCGAGCTCTGCCGCAGATATTCGCGGGCATACCTGCACCATCTCTTTAAGGTGAACGATCCGCAGGCGCTGCGGCTGGCGACGACGCACAACCTGCGTTTCTACGGCAGGCTGATGAAGCTGTTGCAGGCGGCGAACGCGGGAGAAGCGGACGAATGAATATCGATGCGCTGTACGAGCGCATATCCAATTCTAAAAAGTATCGCGATATTTGTCCCGATACCGTTATGCGCCTATTGAACGAGCTGGCGGGAAGGTACAAATCCGATAAGGCGCTGGAGCGCGCTGTGCGCGAGAAGCTGCACGGCGTCGCGGGTGCGTACCTTCCGCTGGAGCGCATGGAATTGCCCGTGAACATGGAAGATGACGCTGCCCTCGAGCAAGTGCTCTCCATGCACGTATCCACACGGGAACGCTTGCCGCTCAGCGCGCTTGACGCGCTGTATGCGCGTCTGTTTCAAACCACGGGCGAACCACGGAGCATACTCGATTTGGCGTGCGGGCTCAATCCGCTCTACCTTAAGGCGCGGTATCCCGCTGCCGAGCCGATTCTTGGTATCGATATCAGCAAGCGCTGTGCGGAACTTTGCGGCGGCAGCTGTGTGGATTTGCTCACGGAAGCGGCGCTGCCCAAAGGGCGATTTCACGTGGCGCTTATGCTGAAAATGCTGCCGCTCATGGAGCGGGAGCGGGCTGGCGCGGCGAATATGCTGCTGCGCGAGGTGAACGCGGAATTTATCATCGCCTCCTTTCCCACGCGCTCGCTGGGCGGGCGCAATGTGGGTATGGCGGCGCATTATGAGCGTTGGCTCATGGAGCGATTGCCCCAAGGGCGCAAGGTGACGAATCGGTACGAGACCGTCAACGAGGTCTATTATATTCTGGAGGAGGGGGAATATGCCCAGACTCTACGTTGTGGCGACGCCCATCGGCAACCTGAATGACCTATCGCCGCGTATGCGCGAGGCGCTGGAGTGCGCGGATCTGATCGCCGCCGAGGATACTCGCGTCACCATGAAGCTGCTCAATCACTTCAATTTGAAAAAGCCCATGGTTTCCTGCCATCGCCACAATGAGGATTGGCGCGCCGAACAAATTATTTCCCGTATGCTGGAAGAGGATTTAATTGTGGCGCTCACCTGCGATGCGGGCACGCCGGGCATTTCCGACCCGGGGCACCTTCTGGTGCGCGCGGCATGGGAAAACGGTGTTGAGGTAACGCCCATCAGCGGTCCCTCTGCCGTGGCGACCGCGCTTTCCGCCTCGGGATTCGACGCGCGGGAATTTGCCTTTTACGGTTTTCTGCCCAGAGAGCGCAAGGCGCTGCGCGATAAGCTGAGCGATATGCGCCGAGCGGGCATACCGGTATTCGTGGCATACGAGTCGCCCCACCGCGTGGTGGAGCTGGTGGGGGAGATTGCGGAGATGTTTCCGCAGTGCGATCTATTGGTGTGCAGCGATATGACGAAACGCTATGAGCGGCTCTACAGGGGTCCCGCGCCGGAGGTGCTGGCTCAACTAAAGCAAAACGCCAATGTGGAAAAGG
>JAFUAR010000087.1 GCA_017460585.1 Clostridia bacterium | reverse complement strand
GGCGGTCGGTCAAATCCACTTCGGTTTCGCAGGTAAAGTAGCGCTCCATAATGTGCGCCAGTATGTCCGTCGCCCCGCAGGCGATCTGGTAGGGCGGCACGCTCATGGCGAGCTCGGGGTTCATAATGGCGAAGCGCGGGCGGTTCAACTCCGTGCGCAAGCCGCGCTTGGTGAGCGTGCTCTCCTGCGTAATCACGCAGCTGTTGCTGGACTCGCTGCCCGCCGCGGACATGGTGAGCACCACGCCGAAGGGCGTAGTGCGCTCCGGCTTTGCCTTGCCGCAGAAGAAATCCCAGAAATCGCCGGAATACTGCAAGCCGTGGGAGATCGCCTGCGCGGTATCGATCACCGAGCCGCCGCCCACCGCCAGCACGAAGTCGCAGCCCGCTTCGCGCGCCAGCGCGATGCCCTTGTATACGAGCGTATCCCTCGGGTTGGGCTGTGCGCCGCCCAGCTCCACGCACTGCACGCCCGCCGCCTGCAGCGACTCGCTTACGCGCCCGATCAGCCCCGAACGCACCGCCGAACCGCCGCCGTATACGATGAGCGCCTTAGTCGCGCCCAGCGCCCGCGCCTCCGCGCCAACCTCCCGATCCATGCCCCGACCAAACAGGAATTTGGTGGGCAGCTGATATACGAAATTCTTCATAGCAATCTTCTCCTTATCAATACGGGGGAAAGGCAGCCCTTTCCCCCGTTGTAGGTTCTATTTATCTTGCCCTCGCCCTTTTCCTGCGCTTTTTTCCGCTGGAACGCGGCTTGGCGGGATGAGGCAGCGTATTTACGTTGAACACGTCGTCCTCGTAATAGTCCGAATATTCCTGATCGTTCTTGCCGACCTCGAACAGGTCGTCAAACGCGTCGTCCTTGGAAATGGTGCGGGCGGTTTTGGGCTGCGCAGCGTGCACGCGCCGCTTTTGCGCGCGCCCCTGCGGCGTGCCGGAGGCGGTTTTCCTGCGCCCCACAACGGTGCTGGGCACAATAAATTCGCGCTCCAGCCCGTCTTCCATTTCCTCCGGCGTCAGGCGGTTTTCTCCTGCGAGCATCCGCTCGTCGTTCACGATGACGCGCTTGCGCTTAAACCATACCCAATACGGGCGCCAGCGAATCATCCAAATGATGAAATCGCCCGCCACGCCCACGAGCAGCAATATGACCAGCAGCTGCAGCCAGTGCGCGGAAAACCATTCCAGCGGAGAAGCGCCGCCCGCCAAATGAAACAGCTTCAGCACCCACGCCGCCAGCCCCTTGAGCCAGCCCAGCATGGCGTTGACCACTGCGTTGGAATAACCCGTTTGCGTCATTTCGCGATCTCCGCCTCCTCATCCGGCGCGCTCTGCTCGCTCAGCTCCAAACTCACGCCGGAGCGCTCCGTGGTGAACATGATTTCGGGGTAGCTGTCCTCGTTGAAATCGGGCGTGAGCGTATACTCGCCCGCCGCGAGTCCCTCCAGATTGATGGTCGCCATCATGCCCGAAGCGGAAAGCGCCGCCACCTGACTGCGCGGTCCGGTCACCAGCACGCGCACCGTGCTGGGCGCATTGCTCAAGTCGAGGTTTTCGCCCAAATTGATGTAATTGATCGGCACGTTCTCAATCCATACGCTGATCTTCTCTTCCACAATGTTGACCGTGACGTACACCTCGTCGGCGGAAATGGAGCGGAAGGAGGAAAGCGCCGTAACGGACGCCTTCGCCGAAAAGCTCTGACTCGCGCCGTCTACGTTGATGGGTTCAATATGCAGCTCGGTCAGGCTGTCCAGCAGCTCCTGATCGGCGGCGACCACCAGCTTCTCCGGCTGCACGGATACGCTGTCTACATAGTAGCCCTCCGCGGGCTGTCCGGTCACCGTGCTGCCGATATCCGTGGCGATATCGATCTCGCGCGTGGGATACACGCCCACGTTGACCGATATGGACGACGCGGAGCGCTCCAGCATGGACTGGGAAATCTCCTCGCCCTCCCCGTCCAAAAGCACATAGGGGCGGGCGATGGTGAAGGAGCTGCGCTCATCGTCGATATCCACCGTGACCTGCGCCGAAGCCAAGCTCTGCACCACGGACGCCGCGCCGCGAATGGTGAGCACCGTGGGATTGCTGCGCAGCACGTTGTACCAGCGGTCGTCTTCGCCCTCGCCCACGGTCACCACGTTGACCGGAACGGAACGCGAGTCCATCGCCTCGAAGGTGAGGGAAAGCCGGTCCGGCGCGATCGATACCACGCGACCGTAGCTGCTGGTCGCCTTGAGCGGCACCTGCTGAAGCCCCGTAGTGCGCACGCTGGAAAGGTCCAGCGTTACCTGCACGTTGTCCTGCGATACCTTGGCGAAGTCCGCCTGCGGCACCTCTACGCGCACGGCGATATTGGAAAGCTGCTCGAGCGGATCGTCCAGCAGTGCCAGACCATAGGTGGTATTGAGCGCGGACTGACCCGTAATGTAGCCCGTGAGTCCCGTAACGGTGCGGGTGCGGGTAATAGAGGAATTGGTGGTGATGACATAGTTCCACAACAGCACCGCCAGCGCAATGGAGAGCAGCTTCATGCCGAGATTGCGCGATATGCCGCCCCACAGGAACAGCGCCGCCTTTTTCAGCGACCGCAGCACGGGATTGCTCGCAAAGCGCCCGCCCTTTTGCTCACTCATGCGCATCCTCCTCTCCCTTGTCGCCAAAGCGGGCGGAGACCGCCTCGAGCTGCTCGGATACGGTGCTCATCAGCGCGCTGCGCTCCCGCTGCGGGCTCATGATTTCGGTTAAAAGTATGGTCAGGGACTTGCCGTCCATATAGCGCGTGAGCTTGCCGTCGCGCGCCATGGAGATGATGCCCGTCTCCTCCGACACGATGAGCGAAACCGCGTCCGTCGCCTCGGTAATGCCCAGAGCCGCGCGGTGGCGGGTGCCCAGCTCACGCGAAATGGAATAATCGTCCGACAGCTGCAATATGCACGCCGCCGCCACAATGCGACCGTTGCGAATGACCATCGCGCCGTCGTGCAGCGGGGTATTCGGCTCGAATATATTCTCGATCAGCGGGTCGGAGATATCCGCGTTCACCATGGTGCCGGATTCGACTACGTCGCCCAAGCCGGTGTTGCGCTCGAACACGATGAGCGCGCCGATGCGCTTGCGGGACATATTGGTGAGCGCCGTGACGATTTCCGCCACGCTGCGCTCGATTTGGCGCACCTCGTGCTTTTTGGAGCCGGAGAACATTTGCCGCGTCCACTGCGAACGCCCCAGCTGATCCAGCGCCCTGCGCAGCTCCGGCTGGAATACGATTACGATCAGCAAAATGCCCATATTCACCACCTGCTGCAAAAGCCAGTTGACCGCGCTCAATTGCAGCAGATCGCTCACCCATGTCATGACCAGTATAATGGCAATGCCCTTAAACAGCGTCTTGGCGCGGGTGTTGCGAACCAGCTTGATCACCTGATACACCAACAGCGCCAGTATGCATATATCGACCAGATTGCGCCAATCCGGCTGATCGAAGAGGTTGGCGAACATGGAGTTCAGGCTTCGCAAAAACTCGCTGACGTGAATCATAAACCCACCCGCCCCTTTTTTGTAAATGTTTAATCTGAAAAAGCCGCCGCCAAAAGAGCCTATGGCGTTGCGCGGCAACGTACTAAATCTATTATAGCCCAATTCGCCTAAAATGCAACGACAAACGCGTAAAAGCCGTTAGGCGGAAATCGGCTATTGCATGGGTTTTGGACGAAGCCGCGCGCCGTTTCGTTCCCGTGCGGAGACTGACTCGTTCGGTTGCGAGGCGGATGATTTTGCTCGCTTACTGTTATTTTTTGCAAAGCAGTTGCTTTTTCTATGCGAAGCGGCTATAATCTTTTGCGGAAAACGGAATATGAGACAGTTCGAAGTCCTCCTGTCTGACGAAAAACAAAACCAGGCGCGCGTGCCGCTTTGCGGCAGGTGTATTTGATTTTTTGAGGCATGGGAAACCATGCCTCAATCTGTTGACAAAGTCAACAGATTGACAGACCGTTGAAAAAGCTTGCAAGCCAAGGAAGCAAAGCTTGCAGATGAGGAAGCTTACTTAGACGTAAGTGACCGATTCTGCAAGGTTTGCTGACGCAGGAAGCAAGGGGGTCGTCGTTTTCGACGAGTTCCTTGCGGTTGCGGGCTTGTTCGGCGGTCTGCGGCATGGGAAACCATGCCCTTTTGTTCGCGTTGGGCTTCCTCTGCCTCGAATGCATTGTAAGGAGGAAGTTCCAATGAAATTGACCACCAAATCCCTGACCCGCGCGGCGATGATCGCCGCCATCTACTGCGTGCTGACCGTGCTGCTGCAGCCCATTAGCTACGGCGCGATTCAGTTCCGCGTATCCGAAGCGCTCACGCTGCTGCCCATATTGACCGTCGACGCCATTCCCGGTTTGGCGGTAGGCTGTCTGCTCGCCAATTTGCTGGGCGGCGCGGTGTGGTTCGACGTGGTGTTCGGCACGCTCGCCACGCTGTTGGCCGCCATTTGCACCCGTTTGGTGCGCAAGAGCGCCCCTCTGGGCGCGGCGATGCCCGTATTGTTCAACGGCGCGATTGTAGGTCCGGTGGTATACTTCGGCTATGTGCGCGCCCCGGGCACGCCCATTATTTGGGCGGAGCTTTGGACCACCGTGGCGACCGTGGCGCTGGGCGAAGCCGTGGTGTGCTTCATTTTGGGGCTTGTGCTGATTGCCGCGCTGAAGAAGACCCCCGAAACGCTCTGGCACGATTGACCAATTCCAAAACGAGCAAGGAGACGGACCAGCCGTCTCCTTGTTTTTTATTTATTCCGATCAATCAATCGATGGGCTCGCCCGCCTTGTCGAACAGCGGGAGCTTTTCCAAATAGATCAGATCGCTGCGCTTAGTCGCGTCGCCTTCCGCCAGAATCGCCATGCGACCCACTACACTGCCGCCCGCCTTGCGCACCAGCTCCTCCAGCGCGCGCAAGGATTCGCCGGTGGAAATCACATCGTCCACAATGACCACGCGCTTGCCCCGCATATACTCCGCGTCTGCGCCGTCCAGATAGAGGGTCTGCTTATGGTCGGTAGTGATAGAGCGCACCTCGGCGGAGAACAGGTTGCGCATATAGAGCTTGGGGCTTTTGCGCGCCAGCACGTAGCGCTCGTTGTTCAGCATTCGCGCCATTTCGCAAATGAGCGGTATGCCCTTGGATTCCGCGGTAATGAGCACGTCGTGCTCCGGGCAGCGCTCCACCAGCTCACGGGCGGTGGCGGTGGTGAGCTCGGGATCGCCGAATATCACGAACGCGCCGATATTCAGCGTGTCGCTGATGGGGCAAAGCGGCAAATCGCGCTGCAGCCCCGCAATGGTCATGGTATAGAATTCCTTCATGCTATCTATCCCTCGATTCAAATATTAACCCAGTGCAATATGGAAGAAGTTGGTCGCCACGGTGAACAGTATGGTGAGCGAAGCCGCGTCCACCAGCGTGGTGATGATGGGGCTCGCCATGAGCGCGGGGTCCAAATGGATCGCCTTGGCCAGAAGCGGCAGCGTACAGCCGATCGCCTTGGCGATAATGACGGTGAAGAACATGGCCAGCGATACCACGAACGCCACGTTCTGATCGTACGGCGTTAAGAACCACACGCGGAAGAAGTTCGCCACGGCGAGCACACTGCCGCAAATGAGTGCCACGCGGAATTCCTTCCACAATATGCGACCGATATCCTTGAGCTCAATCTCGCCCAGCGCCAGACCGCGGATGGCGAGCGTAGAGGCCTGAGAGCCGCAGTTACCGCCCGTATCCATGAGCATGGGGATGCAGGCGACCAGCGCCACGCCGATTTCGGCGGCGTTGGTGAGCACGTTTTCGAAGTTGGTAATGATCATGCCGGTAAAGGTTGCCGAAACCATGAGAATCAGCAGCCACGGCAGGCGGTTGCGCGCCAGCTTGAACACGCCGGTCTTGAGGTATTCATCATCTGAGGGCAGCATTGCCGCCATCTTTTCGAAGTCCTCCGTGTTCTCTTCTTCGATAACGTCTACGATATCGTCCACGGTGACGATACCGACCAGACGGTTTTCATGATCGACCACGGGAATGGACAACAGGTCGTACTTGCGCACGGTATCCGCCACGAGCTCCTGATCGTCCGTGGTGTGCACAGAGATGATCTGGTTGTTCATCAAATCCTCTACCCTGCGGTCGTCCGGCGCCAGCAGCAGCTTGCGCAGCGCGACCGTGCCCAGCAGCTCGCGCCGGTCGTCTATGATGTAGAGGGTATTGATGGTCTCCTTATCCGGAGCGGTGCGGCGAATCTCCATCATGGCCTGCCCTACGGTGGTGCCCGTATGGAACTCCATATATTCTATGGTCATGATGCGTCCGGCGCTGTTTTCCGGATAGTGCAGGAACTGATTGATCAAATCGCGGCGCTTGGGGTCCGCATTGGAGAGCATACGCTTGACCACGCCCGCGGGCAGCTCCTCCAGAAAATCGACCGCGTCGTCGATAAACATATCGTCGATAATGCGCATGGCCTCCGCGTCGCCCAGCGCCTCCATTACGCGGGTACGCTGGTCGTTATCCATGTAGGAAAATACGTCCGCGGAGACATCCTTGGGCAGCAGGCGGAACACCATGAGCACCTGCTCGTTATCCAGCGTTTCGAGGTAGTCGGCAATGTCCACCTCGTTGAGCATATTCAACGCGCCGCGCAGCTCCGCCTTTTTGCCGGATTTCACCAGCGCGTCCAGCCTTGGTTTAATGCGTTCAAAATCCATGGGCTTCATCCTCCCTCCGAAAGTTTGCTTTTCACCGCAACGCGCGAACAAACCGAGCCCGAGTGCCTTCCTAAGACATGGAAAGACACGACGAACCCGCTTTGGTCCCTCGTTTTGACGTTCGGATGTTGTGTGAAGAATGAAGGGTGTCTATTGGGGGAAACGCCGATTGGAGGATTCTATCGACCGGTCTAAACGCGCAAGCCTTCCAATAGAAAAGGATGTGCGCGCGGCAAAACGCATTTGCCGACCTGCCGCCAAATCCGCCAGCGATCCCTTAGCGGCGCAGCGATGAACCGACGCCTAAAGGCACGCCATCAATCGACATACATCTTCCGCCGTCGTCCATGCTTAGCCACCTCCTAAATCTATAAGAATTAAAAAACATGAAGCAGGGAGTGGGCTCCACTCCCTGCTTATATCATACGCGCAAACGGATGGTTCGTCAAGAAAAAAATGGAAAAACTAAGTATGAAAGGATTTATTAATCGTTACCATTCACCCATGGGATGTCGGGGATCGCAACCCCCGACTTTCCATCCGCAGCGGCGGCGTGTACGCCGCGAGGACGCGGACCAAGTGTCCGCTTCCTTGCAGGTTTTGCGCCCGAAAACCGCGTAGCGGTTTTAGCAAAACCTGAGGGGGTGGTAGTGGCGGGGGACGTGTCCCCCGTCCACTTACTGTGAAGCCGTAGGCGGAACAGTAACCATTAATCCGTTTCCAGTTCCTCCGCCTCTGCGCTCTCCTTTTCGTCCAAATAGCGCTGCAGCTTACGCTTGATGCGCTGCAGGGCGTTATCCACGCTCTTGACGTGGCGGTTCATCTCCACCGCGATTTCCACGTAGCTCTTGCCCTCGATATAGCGAATGAGCACTTCCTTCTCCAGCGGGGAGAGCATTTCCCCAATGCGCCCCTCGATGACGGAGAGATCCTCGCGGTCGATGAACATTTCCTCGGGGTTGCTGGGCGCTTCCTCGGTAATTACGTCCAGCAGCGTGCGGTCGGAATCCTCCTCGTAAATGGGGCGGTTCAGCGAGATATAGCTATTGAGCGGTATGTGCTTTTGACGGGTCGCGGTCTTGATGGCGGTAATGATCTGCCGCGTGATGCACAGCTCGGCGAACGCGCGAAACGAGGACTGGCGATCCTCGCGGTAATCGCGTATGGCTTTATATAGACCAATCATGCCCTCCTGCACGATATCCTCGTGATCGGCGCCGATCAGAAAGTAGCTGCGCGCCTTGGTGCGCACGAAGTTCTTGTACTTATTGAGTAGATATTCCAGCGCCGCGCCCTCGCCGTCCTTCTGCGCGAGGCGAACGATGACCTCATCCCCCATTTGATCAAATTCGTACGGTTCCATACAGCCTGCGACCCTCCCTTCCGCGCATTGCGTTGCGTTTTATTCTTCCTTTTTTGCCATCGCCCGCATTTGCGACAGCAGATTGGGCGATATGCGATCCTCTATGGTGAAGCGCTTCACGGGCTTGGGCGCGGCGGGTTTGCCGCCCAAGCCGCGTACCTCGCCCATTTCCCGCAGCAGCTCCCGCGAGGAAATGCGCGTAGCGCCCCTGCCCAGTATAATGGTTTGCTCCAGCGCGTCCGAAGTCGCCACGCGCACCTCCATTTGCCGGTACTCGATTTTATCGGCGTACTCGTCGCACAGGCGCTCGATGTAGTGATCGGCAATTTCACCCTTCTGGGTGAACACCACCTCCACGCTGCCGTAGTGCTCGTGCGAACGAGTGGTGCGATCGCCCTGCCACGCATCGAACACCAGCACGATGCGCTGTCCCGAATAGCCGGCGTAATCCTGCATTTCGCGAATGAGCGCGTCGCGCGCGTCCGCCAGCTGCTGCGCGCCTGTGATGTGCCTGCGGGCGTTCAGCACGTTATAGCCGTCGACAATCAGCACCCTTTCCGGCGCCTTTCCGCGGCTCACAGCGCTCGGGCGCGGGCAATTTCATACATCATGACCCCCGCCGCTACGGAGGCGTTCAACGACTCGATCTGACCCTTCATGGGCAGCGTGACCTTGAGATCGCACTTTTCCAGTACCTTTTGCGATATACCGTCGCCCTCGGAGCCGATGACCAGCGCCACGGGTCCGCTCAGGTCGGTAT
>JAFUAR010000086.1 GCA_017460585.1 Clostridia bacterium | reverse complement strand
CTACGCGCAAACCGCCGCGTACGGACACTTTGGGCGCGATGATTTGGATTTGCCGTGGGAGAAGCTGGATCGCGTGGAAGTATTAAAATCCGCCGCATCACAAAAAGCATAAATCAATAACGCCGCTATGCGCTGTATTACTAGGCGCATAGCGGCGTATTCCATTACAAGACATGAACTGCGGAGATTATCCGTTCTCGTGTGCGCGATCGTATTGCTCCCAAAGCGGGCGATATGTAGCAACATTCGCCTCGTGTTCTTCGCGGGTGCGGGCAAATACCAGCCGTCCGGAGCCGGGATCTCCCGCGCAGAAATAGAGATATCCATCCTGAATATAACTGATATCCGGGTTCATTGCCGCGCGAAGCGAAGCTTCCGACGGATTGCAAATGGGACCTACCGGCAATCCGGTCACATAGTAGGTGTTGTATCCGTTCGCGCTGCTGATTTCCTCTTCAGAAAGGATATATTTCGTAGCGCGGGACAGGTAAGTCGCCGTGGGATCGCTCTCAAGCTTCCAGCCCATCTTGAGCCGATTATGGAACACTGCGGATACGCGAGCGGCGTCCGTCTCATTCGCCGCTTCCTTTTCGATCATGGAGGCCAATATAATGGTCTGGTCCATAGTCAATCCGGAATCGTAACGCTCTACTTCGTGATAATTGCCCTCATCATCGCGCACATATTCCGCGTCCGCATAGAACACATCGTCGATTACATGATTATTCTGATTAAGCAGCGTATTTAAAATACTGCCCGGCGTAGCGGAAAGGAATATGCGATAGGTATCCGGCGCCAGATAGCCTTCCAGCGCGTATTTGCGCTCGGAAAAGCTCTCGCTCGCCGTCTCCTGCGCCGCGGTCAGCGCATAGGAGGTACCCGCGAACACATCCGCATCGTTGCAAAGCCTGAGAAACTCCGTTGTATCATCCAACGCCTGAATACCTACCAGATAGTCGGCGATATCTTCGCACGTCCAGCCAGGCACAATGGTAATCACGCGCTCATTGGTCTGACTGCCGGAAGTGAGTTCGGTAATGATCTCGTTGACCGTCATGCTGGGCGAAAGCTTATAGCTGCCATAGCTAATATTGCTGGTCAGTCCGCGCAGCTGAATTAAATAGCGGAATACCGCCTTGCTCCGCAGCAAATTCGCCTTCTCCAGCGATTCGCCGATTTGCGATATGGTCGCTCCACTTGCGATATCGAACGATACTGTCTGCGCGCTCAAGGGGTTGGCGGGCGCAAGATAGGCATTATATACGCGGTTGTAGCCGATGGTCACCATGCCAATCACAATCAGTGCGCTGCACAAAAATACCAGCACGGGACGCAGAACCTTCCAGAGCCATGCATACCAAAATAGACCGTATTCGCGATCTTCATGCAGGGACCGGATATTGTAATTCTCCGCGGTATACGCCTGTTTCTTTCTATTGGCTCTTCTCCTGCGCGCCATATTTCCTCCGATTAGCCCTGCGTCAAGGCGTCCAAATCAACTCCGGCGACATCCGCCAGTATCTTGAATATATCTGAAAGCATCCTCTGAAAGCGAAACTCCGCCAAGAGATATGCGCTCACATCGCTGTTGAACTGCAAAAGCGTACCAATCTGCGCAAGGCGCTGGGTCTCCTCCTGATCGGGACTTTCCCCTGCCGCCGCGCGCGCCTGCAATTTAAACTGCAGCCGCTTGTACTCATCCAACAGCGCTCGATTGGTCTCGCTCTCCCGCGCAATATCGCGCAGCCGCGCCATTTCCCGATATTCCTCGCTCTGCTGTATGCTGCGCGCAAGTTCATGCGCCTGATCGTATGGATTCATATCTTCCTCCGTTTGGACGAACGATGCTCTTTTCAGGTTCCTTATATTTCCACAATGATGGGAAGGATCATGGGATTCCGTTTAATCGTATCGTAAATATAGCGCTGCACCGATTCGCGCACATCGTTCTTTACGTGGTTCCAGTCGGTGGTATCGATGGGACCAAACGCGTCTATGGCGCGCCGCGCGGCTTCCTTAGCGCCGTCCAGCAACTCATCCGCCTCACGCATATACACAAATCCTCGGCTGATGATATCCGGACCGGACACTACGCTGCCCAAATCATGATCCACACCCATTACCACAATGAGAAGACCATCCTCCGCCAGGTGCTTGCGATCTCGCAAAACCACGGCGCCCACATCGCCAATGCCCAAACCATCGATCAGCACCGAACCGCTGGGCACTACGCCGGTTACGTCTATCGAATCCGCATCCAACTCGATTACTTCGCCAATTTCGGGAATGACCACGTTATCCTCCGGCATACCCAAAGAAATGGCTAGATTCGCGTGGTGATGCAAATGGCGATATTCGCCGTGCACGGGAATAAAGAACTTCGGACGCACCAAAGAGTGCATGAGCTTGAGCTCCTCCTGCCTCGCGTGCCCCGATACGTGCACCTCTGCCAAAGATTCGTATATGACATCTGCGCCGATGCGGAACAATTGGTTAATGACTCTGGATACGCTCTTTTCGTTGCCTGGAATCGCGGTAGCGGACAGTATAACCATATCGCTTTCGCGAATTTCCAGCTTGCGATGCTCCGCGAAAGCCATGCGTGATAATCCGGACATGGGCTCGCCCTGACTGCCGGTAGTAACCACGGTAATCTCATGGTCCGGAAAACGATCCAAGTCGTCCGTAGTAATGAGCATATTCTCGGGAATATTCAAATATCCCAGTTGCGAGGCGACCTTGGAAACATTCACCATACTGCGCCCAATAAAGCACACACGCCGACCCTTCCGCACGGAGGAATCTACCACGGACTGAATGCGCGACACGTTGCTGGCAAACATGGCGATAATAATTCTGCCGCGCGCGCGCTCGAACAGCGCGTTAAACGTTTCGGCGACCTTCTTTTCGCTCATGGTATATCCCGGGCGCTCCACATTGGTGCTGTCCGCCAACAGCGCCAATACGCCGTGATTGCCGAGCTCCGCCAATCTTCCGAAGTCAATCGGCGTGCCGTCCTGCGGCGTATAATCCACCTTAAAGTCGCCCGTGTGAACAACGACGCCCTCCGGCGTATGAATGGCTAGCGCGCAGGCGCCCGGAATCGAGTGGTTCACATGAATGAATTCCACCCTGAATTCTCCCGCCTCGATCACATCTCCCGGTTCCACCACATTGAGGGGCGCAACGCCCATGAGCCTGTGTTCGCGCAGTTTATTTTCGCACAGCGCAAGCGTGAGCTTGGTTCCATATAGCGGCGCGGGAATATTGCGCAGCACATAAGGTACCGCGCCGATATGGTCCTCGTGACCATGGGTAATGAAATAGCCCTTAATTTTATCGCGATTGTGCTCCAGATATGAGGTATCCGGTATAACCAAATCGACCCCTGGCATATCCTCGCGCGGAAAGATGGAACCCAGATCCACCACGATAATGCTATTCTGATATTCGTATACCGTTAAATTCTTTCCGATTTCTCCCAATCCGCCCAGCGGAATGATTTTAAGCCTTCCAGATTTATTTTTTTACCCAAAGGCAATTCCTCCTTTATGCAAATATGAATATATGTACGCCATCGACGACGCGGACGGCGCTCTATCCAAATCGTTCATTAGAGTATAGCACCTCCATGTAAATTCCAAACCATGTCTTTGTCAAATGTATACAGCACTGTGAAAAACGGCTACAGCCGTCATTGGCGACCGTAGCCGTAGCAGAATTATTCGCCGTTACGCTTCTTCCTACGCCTTGCAAGCAGAAGCGCTGCATACAAGGTCATGAATGTTCCTAGTATGCGGTAAGCACCGGAACCTATACCGCCCGTGGAAGGAAGGACGTAGGCATCCTCAGGTATGTTCTGAATATACTGACCGCTTTCTGCCTTTGCATCCGTTTTTAGTGTAATCACATTATTCTCCGTTCCGGCAGATGTTCCATAGACAGGATCTTTATAGCCTTCAATTTTTGCTTCTGTGACATAGTAAGTTAGTGTCGCGCCATCTGCTTTTGCAGGCAAGCCTTCAATCTTAAATTTTGTCCGATTGATCTTCTGCGCATCATTCTGTATCTTTTCTGCGGACCATGTAAAAGCTCCGCTCGTTCCACCATCAGAACTCAGGTTAAACGTTGCAATCTTTGTATCTTCACCTTCTACCGTGCTTGAAAACAAGGAAACGGAAATGTTGTCCTGCCAGTCTACTTCTTTTCCATCATTATCATACCACACCTTGGTAAATTCAAAATCAGTCGTCGGCTCGTTATATTCTGCAGTGTTCGTGATGGTCCAAGCATTGCCGTTGTGGGCATAAGCCACAGATACTGCCGCCGCTTTTGTTTTTACGGTTTCTTCGACGACGTAATAGGTCACGGGATAACCGCCAATAGTAGTAGGAAGATCATTAAACGATCCACTCCATGATCCATTTTTAAGTACAAGCACACTATCCGTTTGTACTGCATTATCAGGAATAGATGCTATTCCTTCATCAGGTGACAACAATCGAAGTGTATCCGCGCTCTTCCTCTCAGGCGCTTCTTCTTTGTACTTGACAATAAATCGATAATTATAAACTCCACTCGTCTGTCCAATCTTATAGTACGGCCATGATGCCTTTGTTTCCTCAGGAATACTAATATATTTTTCCCAATTGCTACTCAGAGAAGCCCTCAATGTTATGTCATCGGCACCCGTTACACTTGTTTCACCCTTTGTAAACTCAATTAAATCTGGATCCTCAATAACTATTATTTTCCCCCCTACCTGAGTATTCCCGTATGAGTCAAATAGGTTAGAAGAATCTATCAAATAAAGACCCCATATTGGACTACCCTTATAGGCATTCACATAGAAATTCACGTGTCCGCCCACATTGTCAGTCATAGTACTGTATGTGCTCTTATTTAACGGTGGAGCAGGGATCAATTCCCCATTGCTGTCGACATAGTACCACTCAGTGCGTACATTTATGTTCATTACATCAGCATCGGCAGGAATATCAATTGCCTGATATAGCCTCACCGTCACCTCATCCTGACTATGATCGCCGCTATCCGCCCATGTCTTGCTGACAAACACCGATGTCTTTGTCAAGGTATCCTTCGGCTTGTTATTGATGACAGTGCCATACGGTGCTGTTTCAGTATCTGTATTTTCAACAGTGTAATATGCCTCAACATCATTCGTCCACGCACCATCAAGATAAACTGCTTCCTCGCGGAAAATATAGACCTCCTCCGCAGCGTCTGCCCCGTTCGAGACGTATTTGGACAGGAGCGGCACGGTGGCTGTCCAGCCGTTGTCAGCGGACAGCTCAATCGCATCTATCGCAACCCCCATGGCATCCTGTATAACAGGAACATAGCGGCTCGAATTCACTTCAATATAGTCATCCCCATCCGCAGGGGCGTCGACCTTGTGATAGAGCCTCACCCGAACCGGAGCCTTCAGCGCATCCGGGACGGAGTTTTCTCCGTCGAGCCACGTCTTATCTACCTTCGCATCCACGGTTTTCAGCTTTATATTGACGATATTCGTCTGCCCGCTGTCCGCAGCATCCATGTTCACGACGGGTACATAGGATAGCTCATCACCGTTTGAGTCAGTCACCGCTGTTTCTTCCCATGTGAATATGTATTCGCCCGTATGCCCCGATCTAACGCCATACTTCGGATATGTACCGCTGGTAAAACGAACTTTTTCCTCATCAAAGACCAGCCCCTCGGACGGCTCAATGTTGAATCCATCGGAGGTTTTCTCGATCTTGAACTCGATTGTGCCAATGGTCTCCGTCTTTTCCTCCACGCCGTCCAAATACTTAAATTGCTGGATCCGGCGAACGGTAATCGTCGTACCCTCAGCCCAGCTTTCGGACTGACCGTCCTCTCCGATCCAAGTCTTCTTAAAGCTGATCTCCGCATCCTTTTGCGTGTTCGTAATAACACCGCCGTTTAAAGCGTATGCATAACTCGCACCTGTGGAGTATGTAGTCGCGTAATCAGATAACTCCGATTCAGCAAATCGATACTCCCATTCGCCGTTGTTGCCGTCCACTGTTCCATAGCGTGGAAGACCCTTCAATATGAAGCTTGCCCGACCAGTCTTTCCATCGACTGAAATAACAGGCGTCACTTCGTTGTTATTCCAGTCCGTCGGGGCTTTGCCGGTTGTGAGAGTCGCTGAAAGCTCATCGCCACTCCTTATGATCGTATATACGGCTGTAAAAGCATCGTCGGACGCTTCGTCGCCGCCTTTTAATGTCCGAGTAAGAGTCACTTCAATGGACTGACCCTCCGGCCATTCGTTGTTCAGGGTGCGCTGCCATGCCTTGGTAAAGCTCACATCAACGCCCTCTACCCTGTTCATCACAGTGAGCGCTTCATCGCTATTGCCCGTCAGGGACAAGTAATCGCCGCCATTGGGATATTCCGCGACAAAGCCCACTGGACAAACAGTTTCAACCGCGATCCACTGATACTCCTTGCCGGTTCCGTCGCTCTTGGGCAGATCGGTAAAATTGGCTTCCCATGCCGCTTCGGGGTCTGCGCCCTCGGCTGGTAGAGTGATTTCACGATAAGCGCGCTGACCAGATGTATACTTCGCGTAGGCCTCCGTCTCCGTTGTGCCATAATATACACCAAGCTTTACCCCAGATGGCGCAGTCCATGATTCATTCTCCCAAAATGGCTTTGTCCATTGCTTGTTTACCGTGTATTCGACGGTTTCCTGCTTATTCGTGATGATGGGAACAATGACATTCTCTCCATCTTTAAAGCTGAGATAGCCATCCTCATTCCCATAGATCGCCTCGTAACCGGTAATCCCGCTGATCTCCTTCACCACATAAGTGATTTCGATACCAGCGTCATCCAGTTTGGGAAGGCGTGCAAACTGTGCTATCCATGCAGCGGATTCTCCGGAGACGGCAGCCGTGTTTACATCTGGGATACCGTCCAGCGTCACAGTCTGCACAGGAAGCGCCGTTTCAGAGAGCGCGCCATCTGTCAAGCTGAACACACCAAAGGTTACCTTTGCACCCGAAGGCGTGACGGGATTTCCTTCCGCGTCACTCCATGCCTTCCTTGTGTTGAACGTTACCGTTTCTTGAGTGTAGATATTTGTGATTTCAAAAGTATGCTCAAGCCCATTGAGAATATCGTCATCCGTGATTTCAAACTGGGCATACTGTTTCCCACCATCCTCAGTCATATCGTCTTCAATGCCGTCTCGCGTAAAGCTGACCGTATGCGATACACTCCCGGGAACATCCTCACCTCTGGCTGCCATTGACTCTATAATGCGGAAGGTTCCCGCGCCGATGTGCGTCACGGAAAGTCCGTCGCGCAGCTGATCGTAGGTCAGCTCCGCCACTTTTTTATAGGTTGTATTGCCTGTCCCATCCGTCGCGGGCACTTCGACCTCCACACGCTCCCAGCTTGACCCCACCAGCTTATAAACGGCAAACCGTAGTGCATCCTTTTGCTCGTCCGACAGCGCATAGTTTCCCTCCAGCTTCTTACGAAGGGTGAACGCACCGTCCGTAGGCGAGTTGCGAATTTTCAGAATATCGCTATTGTAATACTGCCATACGCCGTTTACATACATGGCATCTTCGCCAAAGCGGAAGGCATAATACTCAACGGAAGTATCCTTGGCGTAGCCAGTCGGTTCCGTGAGCTCTTTGAGATAATAGGTCTTTCCCTGCTGGAGGTGAACGCCATCCGCGTCATCGCTCAGCTGAACATCGGCATAGCCGCTCAAATTCCGCAATTCAGCGCGCGCGTCGGCAATGTTGAATTCATCATAGTTCCCTAGCAGCTTTTTCAAAAGTTCATCGTCCGTTAAGCTAGAAACACTTTCCGCTGACATACCCGTCAGTTCCGACTGAATCAGACCGTCGAGCATCCATACGTCTCTGGTAGCGAACGTGATAGGAGATCCTGCCAAACTTCCTTTGGTTCTACTGATCGCCTCTTTTTCATAGACGGAATTCCCCCAAGAATCAACCACAGGAGCTCCGTTTTCATCTTTTTGCTGAACAGGATTGCCGCTGTCATCCATCTTATCCTGATACAGCCCGAAGACCGCCCCATTCAGCCCATCCTCCATATGACCGCTGCCATATTTAAACGCGCGAATGCGGTAGATATCGGCACCGGCATCCCGCCGCACTTCCAGCGTATTCGTTCCACCGTCCTGCCATGTCAGCATACTGGCTACATTGGTCACTTCAACCTCTGCGACCTGAGTATCTCCGTCCTGCGTCCACTGAGTGCCTTCAGGCGGCGAAATTCTCGCTTTGTAGGTAATGATCACCTTGGTTTCATCCGGTACGGTGTAATAGCCGGTGTTCCCGCTGAAATCGTAGCTGACCTCCTGCTCCCGACCCTCGGGATCTGTGACAACCTTAATGGAGGCATAGTCTATAGAAAGGTTCTCAAAGGTATCCTCCATCGTCATGG
>JAFUAR010000085.1 GCA_017460585.1 Clostridia bacterium | reverse complement strand
TGCAGTTTGTGCTGCTGATGGGTCTGTTTTTAAGATGGCAGGGCTTCTTTTACGCGTATGGCGGCGCGTACATACTAGGTCTCGTGATGGCGATATATCTTTCCAACCAACCCATGACTTCTTCCTCGCGCAGTACGTGGCTCATACTGGTGCTGCTGATGCCGGTGCTGGGTACGCTGTTTTACCTGTATGTGGATCGAGATTTGGGGCATCGGCTGGTGCGCAGACGGCTGGACGAGATCATCGGCGAGACGAACGAACTGCTGCCCCAGCCCAAGGAATTGATGGATGCATTGAAAACCGATGAGCCGGAGCTGTACGGAATTGCGCGATATATGCAAGCGCCCGCCCGTTATCCCGTGTACGAGGGCGCCGATATACGCTATTTCTCGCTGGGCGACGATTGTTTTGCGCCCATGCTCAAAGCGCTCAATGCGGCGGAGAAGTTTATATTCATGGAGTTTTTCATCATCGACGAAGGAGAGATGTGGAGCACGATACTCGATATATTGGAAAAAAAGGCGGCAAGCGGCGTAGAGGTGCGTGTCATGTACGATGGCAGCAACGCCATATTCAAGCTGCCGTACCGCTATCCCGAGCGATTGAAGGCAAAGGGGATTCAATGCAAAATGTTTTCACCCCTGCGCCCCATATTTTCTACCTACCACAATAACCGCGACCATAGGAAAATACTGGTGATCGACGGGCACACCGCGTTTACCGGCGGAATCAATCTGGCGGATGAATACATTAACAAGCGGGAGGTATTCGGGCACTGGAAGGATACTGCCATCATGCTCCGTGGCGAGGCGGTGCGCTCTTTTACGCTGATGTTTTTGCAAATGTGGTCGGTTTCCGAGCGCGAAGTGCGTGTGGAGCCCTATTTGAACGCGCCGCTTCCATCGCTCAAGCCGTCGCAGGGCTACGTGATTCCCTATGGCGATAATCCCTTTGATTCGGAGCGCGTGGGCGAGGCGGTTTATTTGGATATACTCTATCACGCCAATCGGTATGTGCATATCATGACGCCTTATCTCATTATCGATGAGGAAATGACCGACGCGCTGGTATTCGCGGCGCGGCGCGGGGTGGAGGTGGAGATCATACTGCCGCACGTGCCGGATAAAAAATCCGCGTTTGCGCTGGCGTATACGCACTATAGAACGCTGCTGCAGGGCGGCGTGCGCATATTCGAATATACGCCCGGGTTCGTGCACGCCAAGGAGTTTGTTAGCGATGATATTCGCGGGGTGGTCGGCACCATCAATCTGGATTACCGCAGCCTGTACCTGCACTTTGAGTGCGGCGCGTATTTATACAGATCGCCTGCGATTTACGACATTGAAAGAGACTTTAAAAAGACTCGCCGGCAGTGTCAAGAAATTACACTGGATGCGCTCAAGGATATACCGCTGTACAGAAAGGCGCTTGGACCGATGCTCAAAATTCTCGCGCCGCTTATGTAGAAACGCCGCGGGGGCGTATTCTTTACTTTTCATCTTTGAAGCGCTGTGCTATAATATGTGCCATCAACGGTATGCTGAGGTGGATGGATTTTGAGTAGCTGGATGATCATTTCCACAATATTGCTGCTCGCGTGCGCGGTGCTCGCGGTATTGTGGCTACGCGAGCAGCGGGACAAACAATTTCACATACAGCAGTTGTACAACGATATTCGCGCGTTGGAGCGCTCTGTAAGTCGCCTAAAAAACGATCAGGCGCGGCGCGGGCAGGAGCTTGCACTGTTGCGGCGCGAGCTGGAGCTGGAGCGCGAGCGCGGCGATAGCCTCGTGACGGAAAGCGGAGATCGTACGGCGCTCTATCAGGAAGCGGTGGAAAGGGCGCAGAGCGAGGAAAAGCGCCGCATCGAGGCGGAGCGCGGCATTAGCGCCATGAAAATGCGCGAGGAATTGCTCGAAAAGCAGCGCGTGGAGCTGAAACGGCAGAAGGAAGAGCTCCTGGTCGAGCAAAACGAGCAGGCTCGCGTATTTCAGGAAATACTGCACGATCAGGAGGAGACCATCGCCCGTCTGCAGGGCGCGCAAGCTAAAAAGAAAAGAAAGCCCGCCGTGCTTGAGCAACAGGTTACGCTGGATGAAGTGCTGGATGCACCCAATCCAAACTGAAATCATGGTAAATATCATTACCGCCTCGGAGAGAAGGTTACCATTCACCCAATGGGGGGTGTCGGGGGTCGCAACCCCCGACATTCAATCCGCAGCGGCGGCGTGTACGCCGCGAGGACGCGGACCAAGTGTCCGCTTCCTTGCAGGTTTTGCGTCCGGAAATCGCGTAGCGATTTCAGCAAAACCTGAGGGGGTGGTAGTGGCGGGGGACGTGTCCCCCGTCCACTTACTGTTCAGCCGTAGGCTGAACAGTAACGAGAGAAGCGCTCCGAGGCGGCATTTTATTCGTACCATTCCACCTGTTGTTCAAGGTAGTCGTCCACATTGAACAGCCATTCCGTTAAAAAGCCTTCCCAATCGCCGCCTGTGGCGCGGTGGAACGCTTCGGCAAAGTCGAGTTCTGTGAGCGTCTGTTGTTCCAGCCCCATCTGGTAGAATTCGCACATTGCCCGTATCCACTGGTCGCGCCCCATCGCCACGCGGGTTTCGTGCATCACCACGGTGCCGCGCCCAAGGGTGATCAACTCGTACTCCTCGCGCGTCATCAGATTTGCGCTCATGGTTACATACAAACCACCGGGCAGCGTGATGCGTATGGAATCCAACACAATATCGTTGAGCTCCTTTAAGAATGCGTCGTATCCCTCCAGCTCTTCGGTGACCATGAGGGTCAGATACGTGCATGGTACGTCGGAAAGCCACGCGTCGGATACGGGCTCCGTCCACGCGCGGTAGCCAATATACTGCTGCGCCAATGCAAAGCGGATATCCCGTTTCAATTCTTCGCGGTTTAGCCAGTGCGCCTCCGGAATCCATACCACGCCCGGAAAGTCAACCGCGCATACGGGGTAATCGCTTTGTACCAAGCTAATCTGCGTACAGGGGAACGCGCCGAGCCACTCCTCGTAGAGCGAAAGCGCGGCTTCGGCGGTATCGAGCGCGTAGGAGGAAACATTGCGCACATTGGTGTACGCCCGAATGGATACGCCGTGCTCCGTAGCGCGCTCAAACGTGCGCCAGCGCTTTGAAAAGCTGAGTGCGAAATCGCGCGCGTTTTCCGCCATAAAGCGCCACAGGACGGTATGCCCTTCCTGCGTTTCGCTTGTGAATACCCCCGTGCCTACTGCGGCATAGTTGTCCGGAAGAACAATAGTCGCTTCATAATCCGCGGGCGTGGTTTCGGTATATCGGGTAAACGATATGGGCGTGTTGACAATGAAATCGCCGTTTACGGGAAGACCGGGCTGAAAGCAGAAGCCGCTTAGGCGCACGTCGGTATCATACGCGCCTAGCAGCGAACAATTGCGCGTAAGCAGCAGCACATAGTCAAATTGGAATTCGCAGGATTTTCCGGGGGCAATCTTACAGCTCACGCGCAGTATACATTCGTTGGCGTCCATAAAGCCGTAATCCGCGGTTTCTCCGTTCACCAGCACGCGGTCGAGCGCGATGCCGCCCGGCGCGTATCCTTCCGGAAATACAGTGTACAGTACGTCGTTTTCGTAGTTGAGCGCGCTCTCCCTGCGGTAGCAGTTGGCGGCGGCGGAAAATACCACGCGGTCCATGGGCGCGTTCGTGGCGTTATGATAAACAAGGCGCTGCGTCACCTGCAGCGCCTGTTCGTTTTCCAACCAAACCATGGTAAGTTCGTAGCGGTCCCGCGGCAGCGGAGCTTCCTCCGCCATTGAAACCACTACCGAGGCGATCGCGCCGCCCACAATCAGCAGCGCCAGCACAATCGCCAGTACGCGCACCCAGAGCTTTGTTTGCTTCATTGCCCGTCGTTCAGCCTCCTTGTATTGTGCGATTCGCCGCTATTCCACGTTGCGAATACTGCCGAGCGGCCAGATGACGTAGCGCACGTGTCCCACCAGCATATCCTTGGTGATGGGTCCCACGTCGTTTCTGGGGTCGGAATCATTCCAGTCGCGGGAATCGTGGCTGTTGCCGCGGTTGTCGCCCACCACGAAGTATTCGTTTTCTTGCAGCGTATAGGGCTCGTAATCATCGCTCGGATAGTAGTAGGCGACAAACGGCGCGTCCAGCGGCTCGTCTACGGTTACGGTTTCTCCGTTTTCATCGGTCGTTTCGTATACCACGTGGGTAATGCCCTGCTCGCGATACACCTGATCTCCGCCCACCGCCACGCAGCGCTTTACAAAATAGGTCGGGCGGTCGATCAGTCCCAGAAACTTGCTCGTGCGACCGGGATAGTTGCAAATAACCACGTCGCCGCGCTCAATATCGCCAAAGCGCACATCCGCCACGGTAACGAACAAGCGCTCGCCGTCCGCCAGCGTGGTATCCATGGAATGTCCGTCTACCTTAATTAAGGTAAACAGGAATGTTTGTATGACCAGTACAATGGCGAGCGCAGCGACCAGCGAAAGAACCCACTCCAGTATTTCGCGCCCCACGGATTTCTTCACCTTCTTGCTGGGCTTTTGCTCCTCCGGCAAAGCTTCGGGCTTCAGTTCTGTCTGACTCATGATTCCAAGGCTTCCTTTCCAATGGCGTTCAATTCTTCTTCCGGCTGCGCGGCTTCCACCAGCTTCTTCATGCGCTTATCAAACGTGGGACGATCCAGCATGACGATTCGCCCGCATTTTTCACAGCACATTTTAATATCCGCGCCCACATAGGTAATTTTCCAAATATCGTTGCCGCAGGGATGCTGTTTGCGCATACGCACGCGGTCGCCAATGTGTAGTAACATAGCGCGCACTCCGTTTCGTTGATGAATGGTATTATACCCGCATTATGTTAACTCAAATTGAATTCCGAGGGGCGAATCTGGTAATAATGCTGTCCGCCCATTACGTCGTATATCGCCAGCGCCAGCTGTCCCGAATAGACCGGCACGTTCAGACGATTGAGCAGCTGGGGAGCGCGCTGCGAACGCCGCGCTTCGGCGGCGCATTGAAACGCGCCGTCAACAATGTATCCCGCCGCCCAAGCGTCAATCGCGTCCCATTGGGATACGCTCGGGGGCAGGCTGCCTTCGGGAAATTGTACGCCGTTCAGTTGAATTTCGTAAAAGCCCACGCCCGCGCTCAGGTTCGCATCGCACTCCGGCGCGTTTGGGCTGGGCTGCAGCGCCATTTCATAGCTGAATTGCATTAACCGCCGGCGCAGTATATTTGGCACCAGCGGGCTCTGGTCTACGCCTAGAAAACGCCTGCCGGTGTATTGAGCCGCTGCCAGCGCGGTGCCGCTGCCGCAGAAGGGGTCGAAAACCAATTCGTCCGCGCGGCTGCCGCAGCGCACAATGCGAATGAGCAGACTCAGGGGCTTTTGCGTATCGTAACCGGTGCGCTCCGGATCGCGCTGCTGCAAATGGCTCAAATCGTTCCACACGTCCGACGGAGCGACGGGGTCATCATCGTAATAGGTATATACCTTGCCGCCGACCTTCATGGAGCGGTATACGCGACCGTCCGGATCCACGTGGCGCTTCATATGATTGTTTTTCGGCGCGTCCGGCTTGACCATAACCTCTTCCAGATTAAAATCGTAACGATCGGTCTTGCGGTAAAAGAAAATCACGTCGTGCTTGCGGCTGAAATAGCGGCGCGTGCGCCCGCCCGTCTGGTACGCCCATATGATCTCGTTCAGAAAGTTTTCCTCGCCGAACACCTCGTCCAGCAAGAGTCGAAGGCGGGCGCTGGTGCGGTAATCCACGTGCAGAAAGAGCATACCGTCGTCGCGCAGCAGCGCTTTGCAGCCAATCAGCACCTGCCGCATCATGTCGTAATACTCCTCGCGCGAGAGCGTATCCGAGAACGCGGGCAGCGTGAGCGAGCCGCGCCCCCGCCGCCAATCCTCTTCTCCCACGCGCACGCGCATGGTGAACTTGTCGCCCGTCTGAAAGGGCGGATCCATGTAAATCAGCTTGACCTGCCCCTCGTACTGCTCGATGAGCGTGGGCAGCAAACGCAGTATATCGCCCTGCAAAAAGCGACCGTACTCAGCGTTGGCGCCCCGATGGGTTTCGGCGGAGATTACGATGGGTTCAAGCTTCATGGTTTTGCCCTCCTGACGAATCGCTGTGCATCGCTCGCTTGAACGCGGGCGCGTATATGCGCTTTAATTCGGCGTAGCAGCTGGGGTGCAGCGTTTCATGCAACGCGCACAGCTTGTCCGCGATGCAAACCGCCACGCTCTCGCGGTATTTGGGCGGCGTGAGCGTTACGGGAAACATATGCCGCAGAATAATATCCTCTTCGCGCGCGTTCAGCTTTACGCGCGCACGCGCGTTGCGCCACGCGTGCGTGGGATGGGAGAAGGCGTGCATCCGCTCGCCTTCGGCGCGTCGGTGGGTGTGCCAATCATATAGAAAGAAATCGTGCAGCAGCGCGCCGCGCAGCAGCGATTTCCGGTCGTATCGCAAATGAAGAAATTCCAGCAGCTTCATGCTGACGTATGCTACCGCGATGCAGTGCACTAGGCACGAAGTATCGCCGTGCTGCATAAACGCGTTGGCGCGGATAAGATCGGCTTTTGCCAGCAGCCGAACGAGCTCGACGCCAAGCGCGTGGGCGTTGCGTAAGGTCGTGTTCAATGCAATAGAGTATCCTTTCAGGGAATCGATATAATACTAAGAAGTAACCGGTCCGGTTTTGCAGCCTTCGCAAACGCTACAGCGGCATGACCTGAAGGAGCTTGCGCAGGCTTTCGTCCGGCTGCATGGAAGGAAAGTATTCGAGCCCGACATCGCCCCGATATCCCTCTTCCGCTAGGGCTTCCAGTATGGTCGGGTAGCACACTTCGCTGCGAAGATAGGGCTCGTGCCGCCCGGGATTGCCGGCAATGTGGATATGACCGATTTGACCGATATTGCGGGTGATGTTTTGAATTAGGTTGCCCTCCGTAATCTGCTGGTGGTATACGTCGAACAGCAGGCGAATCGCGGGGCTGTCCACCTCGCCGATCATTTCAAAGCCCTCCTGCGAACGGTCGAGATAATACCCCGCATGGTCAATTTGCGTATTGAGCGGCTCGACCACCAGCGTCAACCCCTCGCTTTCGAGAATCGGCGCGCAGGCGCGCAGCCCTTCTACAATGCATTCATGCTGGGCGGAGCGCTCCACATTCGGAAGCGCCTGCCCTACCTGCGTAATTAGCATACCGCAGCCGATTTTCTTCGCGGCGTCAATGGACTGGCGCAAACCCAGTATGTATTCCTCGCGGCGTTCGGGCAGGTTGAGCGGCACGAAGCGCGTGCACATTCCTATGGGAGCAATGCCCGTATCCTTTATGGCGCGCGCTACCGCGTCCATATCCTGATCCCACCACGACCAGAATTCAAATGCGGAAAACGACAAAGCCGATATGCGCCGAACGGCGTCCGCGAGCGGCGTTCCCATATAGACCGCGCTCGCGCAAACGGAATATCGCACGAAATGACCTCCTTGCAGGGCGGAGCTTGTTACTTTACGTTTCCGCCGAAAGCGTCCTGTCGGACGTTCGGGCTGGAACGCTTCTCAATATTGGGCAATCTGCGCTCAATCGCCGCCAAAGATATTTCAATATCCTCTTCCGCTTCTTCGGAGTGGAAGCAGCCCACGGTGACCATGTCGCATTCGCGAATGGTATTCCACACGAAATTAAGACCGACAAAGGGGGAAACGCGTCCCGCCGCCATGGGTTTAATGGTCATGACCGGCTTCTTTGCGTGGTGAATGATTTGGCACACGGTTTCCGCCTCGACCTGCATCAGGAAGCCCATGCAATTGTAGAGCTGTATATAGGTTTCCACATCGTAGCCGTTTTCATCGGAATAGAGTACCAATTCGGGCATATGGGCAGATAGTCCGGGAATCATGCCCGCTTGTCGAATCATGTCGGTATAGTCGCCAAGGCGCGTGATCTCATGCTTATTCTTATTCACGAGCTGCTCGGCGCAGCTGTGATGCAGAAAGCAGAACGTCGCGCCCGCGTCCCTACTGCGTTCAATCGTGGCGCGCGCCTCCCGACGGGCGGCTTCGTTGTCGTCCACGTTGAGTATGGGAGTATCAATTACAATGAGCTTCTTGCCGGTTTTGTCCTCTGCGGCTCTAACCGCGTCGCGCATAACCTGCTCCTGCTGGAGCATTCCCATAATGGTATCCACCCCGCGGTTCAGAAATGCTTCTAGTAGGGGTACGGCGTTTTCGCCATGGCTGTAGCGGCGCTGTATCTGGTGATCCGCGGCGGGGGAGGTATGGCTCCAGCCGAGCATCCAGTTCGTACCAATAATCATTCTTGAAAGGGAAACGCCCGCAACCGTGGTGCGGGGAAACATGGGTTCTGACATATTACCGCCTCCCAAATGCTTTATTAGATCAGTATAAGTATATCCCAAAGCGCACGCAGGGTCAAGAACGGCGCGTCAATCGGAAAAATAATTCATAATATTGGTGAATAAGGAAAACCGCGCGATGGCGCCAAACCTCCGCCGGAATTCCTCAAATAATAGATTCAATCTATTGCGACCCAAAGTTTATTTATATCCCCACTATAACCACTAAACCTATTGATTTTCTATGAAAAAATCGATATACTGAACACCGTGAATTGGAACGGAGCGTTCGCTCCATTCTATTGTCAAACTGAGGAGGATGTACCCATGAAAAAAGTGTTGGTTCTCGTGTTGTCCGCGCTCCTGTTGAGCCTTTCCGTTCTGCCCGCGCTGGCGGAGCTGGATACTGAAAACCCCGTGCTGATCGGCTATGTCGGCGCGCTCTCCGGCGATACCGCCCTTTGGGGACAGGCGGGTCTGAACGGTATGCTGCTCACCGCGAAGCAGATCAACGAAGAAGGCGGCATTCTGGGTCGCGAAGTGAAGGTCATCGGTCTGGACGGCAAGGGCGTATCAGACGATTCCGTCGCCGCATATAAGAAGCTGGTCGAAGAGTACGGCGTGAGCGCCGTGGTCGGCACCAACTTTTCCAGCTGCAATATTCCGATCGCGTCGGTCGCGGATGAGCTGAAGGTGCCTGTGATCGCCACCGCGGCGTCCAACGAGCTGGTCACCGTGGACGCGGATGGCAATCTGCATCCCTATTCCTTCCGCCTGTGCTTCATTGATTCCTATATGGGCTATCTGGCGGGCAGCTACGCCTACAATGAGCTGGGTCTGCGCACCGCGGCCGTGATCGAGGATATTACGGACAGCTACTCCACCAGCGTAGGCAATTACATGGTGGAAACCTTCACCTCTCTGGGCGGCGAGCTGGTTGCCTCCGAAGAAGCGCAGAACGGCGATAACGACTTCCGCACACAGCTGACGAAGATCGCAGCCAAGCAGCCCGACGTGCTGTTCGTACCGTGGAACTACGAAAACGTGGCGCTCATCGGTCAGCAGGCGCGCGAGGTGGGCATCACCGCCGTGCTGTTCGGCGCGGACGGTTGGGATACCACCGAATTGATCGAGCTCTCCAACGGCGCGCTGGAAGGCGGCTACTACGTATCCCGTCCCGGCTTCAACCTGCCCGAGGCGGCTGCCTACGGCGAGATTTATGCCGCGGAATACAATGTTGCGCTGGAAACCGAATGCCTCTACGGCAACGACGGCGTGCAGTGGATCAAGACCGCGATTGAAGCGGCGGGCTCCGACGATCCTACCGCCATTCGCGATCAGCTGGAAGCGACCGAAAGCTTCGACGGTCTGCTGGGTCACATGAGCATTGATCCCTCCAACCACAATCCTAGCCGCGACGCCGCAATCTTCCGTGTGGACAGCGACGTGGTAACCTATGTGGGAATTTACGAGCCGTAATTGGTTTGGAACGAACGGATTGAACGAATGCTATGCGGGGATGCGGCTTCTATAGATGCCGCATCCCTTATGAGCGCATATGAAGTGGCGAAGGTATGGCGCTTTCGCTCTGGAAGGGAGGCGTAACCCCTTGAGGATACTGATGCAGCAGCTGGTCATCGGCATATCCATCGGCAGTATCTATGCGTTGATTGCCCCGGGCTACGCGCTGGTTTACAGTCTGCTTGATTTTTCCAACTGGGCGCACGGCGAGGTATGTATGCTGGGCGCATACTGCTGCTTTATGGCGGTGAAGGTCGCGGAGCTTCCATTTTGGCTCTCCTGCGTGCTGGGCGTGGGCGGCGCGGTGGCGGTCAGCCTGTTTAACGAACGCTTTGCCTACCGCCGCATTCGCAGCAATGGTTCGCCCAATATGTTCCTCATGATCGCCGCTATGGGTCTTTCCACAACCTATCAAAATTTGGCGAACGTAATCTGGGGCGGAAAGTTTAAGCAAATGCCCAAGCTGTTTTCGGTAAGCTCCATCAATGTAGGCGGAGCGTTCATTGGCACGACCGACCTGTTGTGTCTGGCGCTTGCGCTCATCGTGCTGGCGTTGCTTTTGTATATTATTCGCAAGACGCAGTTTGGTTTGCACGTTCGCGCGGTTGCCTGCGCGGGGCGTACCGCCGCTCTGCTGGGCGTGAAGATTGACAGGGTGATCGCCAGAGTATTCATGCTGGCGGGCGCGCTCGCGGGCTTGGCGGGCATTCTATACGGTATGAAGTACAACGTGTACCCCACCATGGGCAATGTGGGACTCAAGGCGTTCGTCGCCTCGGTCATTGGCGGTTTGGGCAGTGTGCCTGGCGCGATCGTCGGCGCGATTTTGCTGGGTCTCATCGAAACCATCGCTTCGGGCTATATCAGCTCCGGCTTGCGCGATCTAATTTCATTCTCTCTGCTCATTCTCATACTGCTGGTGCGCCCTTCCGGTTTGATGGGCGTAGACGTGCAGGACAAGGCGTAAAGGAGGGCGATGCGTATGTTGAACGCGTTTCAGGAAGGCGTAGTCGTCGTCGTTTGCGTGAATATGATTGCGGTGCTGGGTATGTCGGTGCTCACGGGCTTTACGCGCTTGTTTTCGTTTGGAAACGCGGGCTTTATGTCCATCGGCGCGTATACCGCCGCGATTTGCAGCGTGCAGCTGCACCTGCCTTTTCCGCTGGCAATCCTCTGCGGAGCGCTTATGGCGGGCGTGGTCGCGTGGCTGGTGGGCAGCTTGACCATACGCCTGCGGGGCGACTATTTCCTCATCAGCTGTCTGGGGTTTGGCGAATGCGTGCGCGTGCTTTTTAACTATACCAAGAATATTACCGGCGGCGCAAACGGCTATTCCGGCATTCCGTATCACACTACCGCGGCGGTTGCGCTGTTTTGCGCGGTGCTGGCGTTCGTAGTCGCGTGGAATTTCATTCATTCGCGCTTTGGGCAGAGCCTTTCCGCCATTCGTGAAAACGAAGTCGCGGCGGCGGCAAACGGCATCGACGTAGTGCGCGCCAAGAAGATGAGCTTTGTATTCAGCGCGATATACGCCGGCTGGGCGGGCGGACTCTACGCTCACTACCTGCGCCATATTACCCCCGCGCTGTTCAATCTGGGCAAATCCAGCGAGCTGATCATCACCACGGTGCTGGGCGGTCTGGGCAGCCTTACCGGCAGCGTACTGGGCACATTGGTGGTACAGCTGCTGCCGGAAATCTTTCGAGGACTCGCGGAATACCGTATGCTGTTCTACGGCATCGCCGTAGTGGTGGTCATACTGGTGCGCCCCTCTGGCTTGTTTGGTTACCGCGAATTCTCCTTGACCGGAATCATACGCTTCTTCAAAAAGAAATTTGGAAGGGAGACGAGTGTGCAATGAGCGAAATACTGTCCCTTTCCCATGTCAGCAAGGCGTTTGGCGGCGTTCACGCCATTGATGATTTCAGCCTTACCCTGCAGGAAGGCTCCATCTATGGGTTGATCGGTCCAAACGGCGCGGGCAAAACTACCATATTCAATACCATTACCGGCATTTATCGGGCGGATTCGGGCACAATCTCGCTGAACGGGCAGGATATTACCTCGATACAGCCCCATCAGGCGGTGCAAAAGGGCATTGCCAGAACCTTCCAGAACATC
>JAFUAR010000084.1 GCA_017460585.1 Clostridia bacterium | reverse complement strand
ACATGATGCCGCTGTTCCTCAGGCAGCAGGATGAAAAAATGGCCAAGGTGCAGCATTGATAAGAAAAGGGAGCTTATAATTCTACAACGAACCCCTCGCGCTAGGCGTGGGGCATTATACGAAAAGTCCGCCGCACATATGCGTACGGCGGACTTCGCCTAACTATTTGAGTTTTATCCGTTGGGTCGCTCGCCCTCGCTTCGGCGGTACTTGCGCAGCAGCGCGCCAAAGCACAGGCAGACCGCTACGCCCGCTATGCCCAGCGCGAAGAACAGCATGGCTGCGCCGGAGCCCTTACCCGCCCCGAACGCGCGCGCCAGCATACGGTCGCCCGAACGCGCCGCCATGAGCGGCTCGAACACCCCGTCCACCAATGCGCCGCCCAGCAAAAAGCCCAGCGGGATGGTGAAGAACTGCAGCGCGTTACGGCAGGAATACACCCGCCCCTGCATATGCGGCGGAATCTCCGAGCGGAATATCACATCCATATTCGCGTTCATGAGCGGAATCGGCAGCCAGCCCAGCACCGCGCCCACGCACCAAACGAGGGGCGTTTTGCCAAACGCCAGCAGGAAATTTTCGGTGCTCATGGAAACCAGCAGCGCCAGCGTGATCGCCCGAACCCTGTCCTTGGGCGCGGGCAGCAGGGTCACCAACGCGCTCCCCGCCAGCACGGCGAGCCCCGCGCAGGTGTTCACCGCACCCAGCACCGTCTCCCCGCCGACCCGCTTGGACAGCAGCATGGCGGGCAGCGCCGCGTCATACGCCGACGCCACGAGGTTGATGCAGGATAGAAACAGTATTAAAAGCAGTATGATCGGCTTGCCCCCAAGCCACGCCAGCCCCTCGCGCGCCGCGCCGAGCAGCGATTGCTCCTTTTCCGTGGGCGCGGGCGCTTCCGGAATGGTCACACACCAGCGCAGCGCCGCGAAGGCGACGGCGAAGGTGCCCAAATCGACGGC
The DNA here is from genome assembly GCA_017460585.1 of Clostridia bacterium. Lineage (GTDB taxonomy): Bacteria > Bacillota > Clostridia > Christensenellales > Aristaeellaceae > Faecivicinus. The sequence goes on along the minus strand of JAFUAR010000084.1, from coordinate 3,450 downwards.
GATCACCCAGCCGATGCCGGCAAAGGCGAACAGCGCGGACGCCAGTATGGGCGTCAATATGGAATTGAGCGATTGCGAGAACGAGCGCATTCCGCTCGTCTTCTGGTAATATTCCTTGGGAATGAGCAGCGTGGCGGCGACCTCGCCTGCGGGCTGCTGCACCGTGTTCATGAGCCCGTTGAGCGCGTTGATCAGGTACAAATGCCACGGCAGCAGGGAACCGGATTGAATGAGCAGCCACACGGTCAGCGTGCCGAGAGCGGCGATCAGGTCGCAGGTCAGCATGGTGCGCTTCTTATTCCAACGGTCGCTCAGCGCGCCGGCAAATATGCTCATGAGCACATAGGGCGCGTACGAGCACACGGACAGCAGCGCGGTTTGCAGCGCCGAGCCGCTCTTTTGGTAGAGCCACAGCACGAGCGCATAGCTCGTCATTCCGCTGCCGAGCGCGGAGAGGGACTGCGTGCTCCAAAGTATGAAATACGGTCGAATTTCTTTGTTCATAATGGCTTTGCTCCTTATATTGTATTGAATGTGGAATGCAAAGCCCGAGGACGACCGTCAATCCCCCATGCGGCGTCCTCAAAGCCCGCATGGAGCGTTTACAATGATCAAAAGCAATGCCCTTCACCTCCGCGATGGGTCCAAAGCGTTCGTATTATTCCCCCTGAGTGTTTATCCTTCGGCGCGTACGCCGCGCCGCTTAGGAGGCTTTATTCATCGGGCTGCTGCCCGTCGTGCGCCTGCCACGCGCATTCGGTGAGCTTCATATCGGTAAATACCGCCTTGAAGCTGGAAGCCTCGGGGCTGCAGGCGTACACGCCGAAGCGAATTGTTCCCCCGCCCTCCCACATATGGCACACGCGCATTTGCGAAAAGTGCTCGCCGTCGCGCGCGCATTCAATGCAATAGTCGTCCTCGCGCCGGCTGAAGCGGTACCACATGGTCTTCACGTTGGCGGGGATGGCGGTGGTCGCCCAATCGGAATAGCCGTGGTTCGTCGCCACCGAGCCCAAATGCGCAAAGTCCTCGTTTTCGTATTCCACAGACGCCTTCAGCCAGTTTTCGGAATCCAGATACATCACCACGCCGCACTGATCGAAGCGCTGCTTGCTCTGGCTTAAATCGGTCTTCACCAAAAAGGAGAAGTATCGCTCGTCGGTCTCCATTTGCAATAGCGGCGCGTTGTCGTTGCGAAAGTGATAATACGTTCTCTGCCACAAATCGGTATGCGGCTGGGTGATGATCTCGATGCGCTCCGGCGAAATCTGGTAGCGCTCCGGCTCCCGCGTCCATTCGAATCGGAAGGTATTCTCCATGGCGTACTCCCCCTCTTGTCGGTTCTTTGCCTGTTCGGAAATAGGCAGGGCGAAAATAAACGCAGCAACCGCCGTTTAGAAAGCCCGCAAGTCAAGAAAGCGCATTCCCCAAATGAGGAAGCTTACTAAAACGCAAGAGAACCGTCGTTTTCGGCGAGTCTCTTACGATTGCGGGCTTTGTCAGCGGACTGAACCGCCGCGTAACGCGCTACGCGGCGGTTATGCCTGCGGCGGTCAAACGCGCGTGGCGCTGAAAGTACCTCAGTACTCGACTTCCGTAAACAGATCGACCGGCTGACCCTCCTCGCACAATGCGCCCAGCTTGGGCAGAATGCTCGTGAAGTGCTCGGTCTTGTTGTGAATGTCGATGGCTTCCTGATCCTTCCAGCACTCTATGAACGCCAGCAGCCTCGGGTTGGCGGTGCTCACATTCAGCGAATAGAATATATTGCCCGCTTCCGCGTTGGATTTCTCCACCAGCTCCTGCGCCGTCGCCTTGAATTCCTCTACCTTGTCGGCCTTTACCAGCATTTTCGCAACGATCTTAATCATATGCCCAGCACCCTTTCCGTATGGTTGATTGCGATCTCGCTCCCCCGCTCGCCGCCGCCTTGGCGACGCATTCAGCATAGCACAAAAGGCATTTGCCGTCAAGCAACGTATCTAGGCTTGAGCGGGCAGCGCCGCCATATTCTCAACGTCCGCCGACGCATTGCGCTGCGCGCCGCCCTTGATCTTCCCCTCGGCGATCAGCCACGCGATCTCATCGCGCATGGTCTCCTGATAGCTGCGGGTGCGGTAGCCCAGCTCGCGCATCGCCTTGGTGGAATCGAACACGTTGTTGCGGGCGAGGTTGTACACGGAGAAGGTGGTCATCATGGGCTTGGCGCCCTTGCGCTTGGCTTGCCTTTCCATCATGCCGCCCATTATATTCGCCGCCCAAATCGGCAGGAAGGCGCGCATGGGTTTCACGCCCGCCTCCTTCGCCACCATGCGGGCGAAGTCCTTGAAGGTGACCTCCTTGTTGCCCAAGATGTAGCATTCGCCGCTGCGACCATACTCCGCGGCGCGAATGGTGCCGTCCGCCAGATCGCGCACATCGCACAGGTTGAAGCTGCCGTCGATGCCGGCGGGCATTTCGCCGTTAATAATCTTGATCATGGTGGAGGTGGTTTCGCCCACAGCGTAGTCCTCCGGACCCATAATGCCGCTGGGATGCACCACGCAGGCGTTCAGACCGCGCATACGCACGGCGTCCAGCACCGCCTGCGTCGCCAGCGCCTTGGACTGGCTGTAGCAGTCGCGCAGCAGACTGTCGTCGAAGTGATCGATCTCGCGAATGGGCTGCCCCTTGGGCTTTTCCGGAATAGCGCCGGTGGAGGAAACGTACACCAGCTTTTGGCACTCCGGATGCATGAGGCACTGGTCGATGATGTTCTGCGTGCCGCCCACGTTCACGTTCATCACGGTCTGGTTGAAGTCGGGATTCACCGTGACCACGCTGGCGCAGTGAATCACGATGGTCTTGACGCCCTCCTCCACGGCAAAGAAGCGGTCCAAGGATTCCATGTCGGTCAAATCGCCCTCGCAGATTTCGGCGGCTTGGGGCACGAACTGCATCGCCGGATCGTTGGGGAGCACGAAGGCGCGCACGCTGTCGCCGCGCTCGATCAGCTGTCGGCAGATGGTGCCGCCCAGAAAACCCGCGGCGCCGGTCACGAGGTACTTGGTGTTGGCGGTGTTCTTCTCATTCATCATATTCATCATTTTGATACTCTCCTTTATTTTGGTCGGGCGCTTATTTCGCCCCGAAGCTCCTTGCGGAGTTTCGGGTTTCGCGCGGCACAGCCAGTGTGCTCGCGCTCAGCCCTCCCTTTCGGTCGGGCGCTTGGTTCGCCCTTGCTTCATTTGATGGTGGTATAATACCGCCGAATCATTCGCGTTTTGTTTGCGAATTGTTTGAGAATCATTAATGCGAAATGGGAAAAAACGTTACCATTCACCCAATGGGGGTGTCGGGGGTCGCAACCCCTGACATTCAATCCGCAGCGGCGGCGTGTACGCCGCGAGGACGCGGACCAAGTGTCCGCTTCCTTGCAGGTTTTGCGCCCGAAAACCGCGCAGCGGTTTT
>JAFUAR010000083.1 GCA_017460585.1 Clostridia bacterium | reverse complement strand
CGTCGCCGTCGGGCGTCCATGAGGTGCCGGGGAAAATGAACATATTATTCTGGTAGTGCGCCAAATGCCCCGAAATGAGCCATAGCTTTTTGCTGTTGATGACCGGCGCGGAGATTTCCTGATAGCCGTGGCTGTCGTGCAAATCGCGCCAGTAGGAAATGAGCGAGCGGTATACCTTCCAGCCGCGGGGCAGCCAGTAGGGCATACCGGGCGCGGTTTCGTGGAACATAACCAAGTCGAGCTGCGCGCCGAGCTTCTTGTGGTCGCGTTCCATGGCTTCCTTCACCCACTGCAGGTGCTCCTTCAAGCCCTGCTTGTCAGTAAAGGCGTATACGTAAATGCGCTGCAACTGTTCGCGGTGCTCGTCGCCGCGCCAGTAGGAGCCGGATACGGCGCGAATCTGGAACGCCGCGCCCAAGAGCTCCTGCGAGTTGGATACGTGCGGTCCGCGGCACAGGTCAACGAAATCGTCGCCCGTGTAGTATACGGTAATGGTTTCGTCTTCCGGAAGATCGTTGATCAGCTCGGTCTTGAACTTTTGCTCCTTAAACAGCTCCAGCGCCTCCGCGCGGCTCAGCTCCTTGCAGGTCCACGCTTCGCGACGCTTGATGATTTCACGCATTTTATCCTCAATGGCGGGGAAATCTTCGGTCGAGACATTTGCCGGAAGCTCGAAGTCATAGTAGAAACCATCCGAAATCTGGGGACCTATGGCGTACTGCACCTTGTCCTTGCCGTACAGCTCAATTACCGCCTTGGCGAGTATGTGCGCCAGCGAATGGCGGTACACGCTCTGATAAAACGCCTTGTACTCTTCTTTATCCATGGTATTCCTCTCCTCCTGTTCAACGCGCAGAGGGAAAAAACACGCCCCCTGCACCCTACAATGTGCAAGGGACGCATACTACTGCGCGGTTCCACCCTCGTTGCCGCGTTTCCATGATAGAACGCGACCGCTTATTTAGGCGATAACGGTGCCGACCGTGCCTGTTCGCAGGCCTCTCGGGGGCGGTCTTCTATGCGGGCGGAACGAAGCGCTTTCACCGCCGCGCTCCTCTCTGGCGTTCGCCCGAACATATACTCTTCCCCTTCAGCGATTGCAACCATTATAAGCCCGAATGGGAACGGTGGCAACCCCATATTCGTAAATTTCAAAATGAAGTACGAAGGATGGAGTTACCATTCACCCATGGGGGTGTCGGGGGTCGCAACCCCTGACATTCAATCCGCAGCGGCGGCGTGTACGCCGCGAGGACGCGGACCAAGTGTCCGCTTCCTTGCAGGTTTTGCGCCCGGAAATCGCGCAGCGATTTCAGCAAAACCTGAGGGGGTGGTAGTGGCGGGGGACGTGTCACCCGTCCACTTACTGTGAAGCCGTAGGCTGAACAGTAACAGGATGGAAGGAAGAAGCTTTACGCGTTGTACGTGCCGCTTACGGTCGCGCCGCCCAGCCCCGTCCAATCGGTGTGGAAGAATTGTCCGCGCGGCGCGTCGGTGCGCTCGTAGGTATGGGCGCCAAAGTAGTCGCGCTGCGCCTGCAGCAGGTTGGCGGGCAGCCGTTTGCAGCGGTAGCCGTCGAAATAGCCGAGGGCGGAGGCGAATGCCGGAACGGGCAGACCTGCGAGCATCGCCCGCGCGCAGGTGTTCCGCCAGCCGCTCTGGCAGCGGCGCAGCTCTTGGGAGAAGTAGGGACTCAGCATTAGGTTTTCCAGCGAGTCGTCCTGATCAAATGCCTCCTTGATTTTCCCGAGAAATACCGAACGAATGATGCAGCCGCCGCGCCACATGAGCGCGATGCCGCCATAGTTCAGGTTCCAGCCGTAGGTTTGGGCGGCGGAGCGCATCAGCGCGTACCCCTGCGCGTAGGATACGATTTTGGAGGCGTACAGCGCGTCGCGCACATCGGAAATTAACGCCGCTCGGTCGCCTTCAATGGGCGGAAGTGCGCAGTTTAGCGGTTCCGCCGCGCGGACGCGCTCCTCCTTGAGCGCGGAAAGGCAGCGAGAAAACACCGCTTCCCCAATGAGCGTGAGCGGTGTGCCCTCATCCAGCGCGGCGATCGCCGTCCATTTTCCAGTGCCCTTTTGTCCGGCGGTATCCAATATGCGATCTACCAACGGCGCGCCGTCGGCATCCTTTACGCGCAGAATGTCGCGCGTAATGCCAATCAGGTAGCTGTCCAGCTCGTTGCGGTTCCATTCATCCAAATATTCGGCGATTTCGTCAGGCGACAGCCCAAGCCCGTCGCGCATGAACTGGTAGGCTTCGCAGATCAGCTGCATATCGCCGTATTCAATGCCGTTGTGCACCATCTTCACGAAGTGCCCCGCTCCGCCTTGACCGACCCAGTCGCAGCAGGGCGCGCCTTCCGTATGCGCGCAGATGGATTGAAATATGGGGGCGATTTGCGCCCACGCGGCGGGGGAACCACCAGGCATCAGGCTGGGTCCCTTCAACGCGCCCTCCTCGCCGCCGGATACGCCGGAGCCCACGTATAGAAGCCCCTTTTGCTCCACATACGCGCAGCGGCGCTCAGTATCCGGAAAGTGGGAATTGCCGCCGTCTATAATGATATCGCCCGGTTCAAGCTCGGTCAGCAGCGCCTCAATCAGCTCGTCCACCGCCCGACCCGCGCGCACCATGAGCATAACCTTGCGGGGCTTTTTGAGCAGCGCGCATAATTCATGCACGGAATGCGCGCCGAGAATGCGCTTGCCGCTCGCCCTGCCCGCGAGGAACGCGTCCACCTTTTCGGCGGTTCTATTGTACACCGCCACGGTGAAGCCCTTTGATTCCATATTCATTACCAGGTTTTCGCCCATAACGGCGAGCCCGATCAAGCCGATATCCGCCAGCGCCATAGCCGTACCTCCCTATGTTCAAGTTGGTTCTATTGTAGGGCGGGCAGGGAATAAAGTCAATAAGCTATGGGGCATATAATATGGTAAAGTGCTAACAATTCCCATCTTGCATTTCAATAAAACTATGGTACAATGAAATACAGCGTTTATTTTGATAGGTGTTTGGGGAGAAAAACAATGAATCAGGCATACCGTTGGCCATATGCCAATGAATTTGGACAGCGCGAAACAATAGTGACCGATATGGTGGTGCTGGGCGGCGGTCTGGCGGGCTGTTTTGCCGCCATCTCCGCGGCGCGCAAGGGGCTGAAGGTCGCTCTTGTGGAAAAGGGCGCGACCGAGCGCAGCGGCTCGGCGGGCAGCGGATTCGATCATTGGGAATCCGCCTGCTCCAATCCGTGCTCCAAGGTAACGCCCAAGGAGATTGCCGAGGCGTATATCGAAGAACAGGATTACTATTCCAACGGCATCGCCCATTATATCGAGTGCCGCGAGGGTTACGACCGCCTGCTTGATTTGGAGCGCTTTGGCGGCAAGGTGCGCGATAGCGAGGGCGAGTTTCAGGGCGCGGAGTTCCGCGATGAGAAGACGGGGCTCATGTTTGCCTATGATTACGAAAATAAATTCACGCTGCGCGTGTGGGGCTCCACATTTAAGCCGGCGTTGTATCGCGAGCTCAAGCGACTGGGCGTGCAGGTATTCGACCGTGTGGAGGCGACCGCGCTTCTGGTCAACGAGGTAAACGGTAAAAAGCGCGGTGTCGGCGCCGTCGGAATGAACGTACGCACCGGAAAGCTCATGGTGTTTCAGGCGAAGGCGACCATTCTGACTATGTCTCGCCCCGCACGTGTGTGGCTATTCAACCCCGATCTCATGGGGCTGTGCGAATTCCGCCCGCCGCAGTCCATCGGCAGCGGGCACGCCATGGGCTGGCGCGCTGGAATCGAGTTTACTATGATGGAGAAATCCGTGCGCGGCGAATTCTCCGCGGCGGGGCGCAGCTTCCCGCCCTATGGTACCGGCAATAATCACAATACGTGGTACGCGGCTACCATGGTGGATGCGCGCGGTGTGGAAATTCCGTATGTCGATCGAGACGGCAACGAGCTCAAGACCGTATCCGAGCGCTATCGTCCCGCACCCGGGCAGAAATTCTTTCTAAAGGGCGGCGTGATTGACGAGGCAAAGTATGAATACCGCGGACCGGAGACGCTGCCCTTTGACGAACTGATTAAACGCGGCTATCAGCTGCCCTTCTACGCCGACCTGAGCCGTATGCCCGAAATGGAGCGCAAGGTAATTTGGGGCATGATGGTGGGCGAAGAGGCGAAAACGAAAATACCCATATTGCAAAACTATACGCAGCGCGGTTTCGACCCCGAAAAGCATATGCTGCAGAGCTACGGAACCGGCTGGCAGTCGGCTTCGTTTCTGGGGCAGGAGCGCCAGCTCTTCGGCGCGCCCGGCGGCATTATGCACGACTGGGATTTGAAGACCAATATCGACGGCATTTACGCGGCGGGCGACCAGCTGTTCGCCTCCGATTGCTGCGGTTTTGCGTGCGCCACCGGCTATTACGCGGGGCGCAAGGCGGCGGATTGGTGCGCGACTGTGGAATTGCAGCCCGTGGATTTATTGCAGGTAGACGCCGAAGAGGAGCGCCTGTACGCCCCCATGTATGTGGAAGACGGCATGGATTGG
>JAFUAR010000082.1 GCA_017460585.1 Clostridia bacterium | reverse complement strand
GAGCGCACCTTCTGCGTGCTGATGGGCGCGTCCACCGTATACGAAACCGAAATCTTCGCCCGCATTATCGGCAAAATCGAGGAGCTCTCCGGCAAGAAGTACGGTGAGAGCGAAGACGTTACGCGCGCCATTCGCATTATCTCCGACCATATGCGCACCGCTACCTTCATCATTGGCGATGATCGCGGCGTATCGCCCTCCAATGTGGATCAGGGATATGTGCTGCGCAGGCTGATTCGCCGCGCCGTGCGCCACGGTATGTCGCTGGGAATGCCGCAGGGTTTCACCTGCGAAATCGCCAAGGTGATTATTGACCAGTATAAGGACAACTATCCCGAGCTCGAACGCCACAGCGATTACATTCTCGAGCAGCTTCACTTGGAGGAGGACCGCTTCCAGCGTACGCTGAAAAAGGGCATGGCGGAATTCGAGAAGGTTTACGGCAACATGAACCGCAAAAAGGCGGCGTTCGAAGCGCTGAAGGCGGATAAGACCAACGCGGACGCAATCACCGCCGCGCTCCGGCAGCTGCCGCCGAGCCCCGAAAACCTGCCCGTGATCGAAAAGGTGAAGGACGGCTCCATTACGGATGCCGAGATCGACGCGCTGCTGGCATCCTGCGCCAAGATGGATGGGCGCAGCGCCTTCAAGCTGTACGATACCTACGGCTTCCCCATTGAGATTACCTGCGAGCTGGCGCAGGAAAAGGGCATTGAAGTAGACGTGGCTGGTTTTGAGGAGCGCTTCAAAAAGCATCAGGAAAACAGCCATGCCGGCGCGGAGCAGCGCTTCAAGGGCGGTCTAGCGGATCATTCCGAGGAGACCGCGAAACTGCACACCGCTACCCATTTGCTGCACGCCGCGCTGCGCAAGGTGCTAGGACCGGAGGTCGCGCAAAAGGGCTCCAACATCACCGCTGAGCGCCTGCGTTTCGACTTCTCCTTTGGTCGCAAAATGACCGATGAGGAAAAGGCGGAGGTCGAAAAGTTGGTCAACGAGGCGATTCAAGCCGCCGCTCCCATTACCTGCGAGGAAATGACCGTTGCCGAGGCGAAGGCGCAGGGCGCCATCGGTCTATTTGAGAGCAAGTACGGCGAGCGCGTAAAGGTTTACACCATGGGACCCTTCTCCAAGGAGATCTGCGGCGGTCCCCACGCCAGCAACACCGGCGATTTGAAGAGCTTTAAAATCAAGAAGGAAGAAGCCTCTTCCGCGGGCGTACGCCGCATTAAGGCGGTTATCGGTCAGAATTAATGAACCGATCATTCATAAAACAGATCGACAATACCTGAAATATTGGAAGTTTTTACGCCGTCGCGGCTTGAACCGCGGCGGCGTTCAATGATTTTACGAATAATTAGGTATAACAAACAATTTACCTCTGCAAAGTTTTAGCGCGGCAATGCGCGCTTGTTTTCCACTTTTATTTCTGCTATAATTCAAAAAAACAGAATACACGGGGTTTCACAGGTGTCTTGCGCCTTCATATGTTGGGTGAATCACTGCGAAAGTGAAAATACATCCACGGGCGACGCTTGATTTGACAAAGCGTTGGAGGGTGCGCAAGGAGAATAGGGAACGGAGTGAGAATCTCCGGCAGGACCGCTGCTGTGATGCGGAGTTTTGGATAATCGCCATTGATTGAAAGAATCGAGAAGGCTTCCAAAGCGATGAAGCAGAGCCAGAAGACCTGCCTGTGAATAGTACGTATCAGGTTCTTCGGACTAAAGAACGGTATGTCCCTTTTCAGGCAAATTGCGACTGGAGTGACCGCGCTTTGCCTTATAGATTGCGATTGGCTCGCGGGCTTTGCTTTGTGCGCAAACGTCCGGTGTAGTTTAATCTCTGATTCCTCCTATTCAGTGTGCAATCTTTGATACAGGACATGTTGGAACGAAGAAACCCAACGTGTTCTGTTTTTTTGTCCTGCGGCACGGGCGATGCCACGCCGCGCCAACGCTTCGGACCCCGAATCCGTCGCCACGGCAGGTGTCGCAGGACGTTTCTCCCGCGCATATTTTGAAACGAATACGGGGTGAATCCTATGGAAATCAGACGTGTACGCTGCTGCGAAGATATCGTTTTTGAACAGGAAAACCCGCCCGTAGTACTGCCCAAGGGCAGCGAATACATGGTGGAAGTAGTTCTGGAGCAGGGCATTATACTCTACACCGAGACGGGCGAGCGGTTTATGATTGATCTCGCCACTTTTGAAGCGGGCTTTGAAGCCGCCCAATAATTGCGCACATTCCGGGTGCGGGCGGTTTCGTTCCCTCCCGAAATGAATATATGTAAGGAGTACTGAATATGAAGCTTGCGAAGTTGACCCTGTGCGCATTGGTTGCGCTCGCGCTCTCCCTGTCCGCTCTGGCGTTTGCCGAGGACGCCCACTACCCCGTTACCATTACCACATATGATTACGCCAAGACGCCCGTTGAAATCACCTTCAACGAAAAGCCCACCCGCGCGATCTCCGGTCAGGAAATCTGGAACGAAATGATGTTCTACTTTGATCTGGACGAGTACATGGTCGCCATTGCCAATTCCGATTCCAACGTGCCCGAGGAATACAAGGAGCGCTACGACGCGCTGCCCAAAATTTCCGATACGTGGCACAACAAGGAGGGCATCGTCTCTTTGGAGCCGCAGGTGTTCTTCGGCTGGCGCTCCCACTTCGCAGAGGATTCTCTGGGCGATATTTACGAATGGATCGACCGCGATATTCAGCCCGTGGTGCTGAACTGCTCCAACAATGCCTGCGGCAATTCCAGCGTGCAGGCGGTACTGCAGGATTTCGACAATCTGGGCAAGATATTCGACATTCAGGATAAGACCGATGCCTACATTGCCGAGGCGAACGCCATGCTGGACAACATTCAGGAAAACGTTGCCCAGCTGGAAGCGCCCAAGACCGTGCTGATGCTCGAGTATTACGATGGCGACACCACCGTATACGCGTGGGGCACCAACTCCCTCTCCGGTCAAATGATTACCAACGCGGGCGCGGTAAACCCCATCGATATGCAGGGCGACATCTCTCTGGAAGAGATCGTAGCCATTAACCCCGATAAGATCATTCTTATGAACGCCGGCAACTCCGACACGGAGGAGGACCGCGAGAGCATCTACAACGCGTTCTACGCGCTGGAAGGTCTGCGCAGCGTAGAAGCCGTGAAAAATGAACAGGTGCGCATCTATCCTCTGGACGATATCTACGGCGGCGGCATTCGCATTATCCCTGCAATCGAGGATATTTACAACTGGATCTATGCAGAATAAAAGAGAAGTCACCCTGTTTTGGATGCTGATGGCGGGATTGGTCTTCGGACTGATCCTGTCCATCATTTTCGCGGTTTCCGTGGGCGCGGTAGCGCTTTCTCCGCGCGATGTTTACGGCACCATACTATACCGCCTGACCGGCTGGGATATTGGCGGAATCGAAAATATTGGCGAAGGTCCCCTGTTCGACATTGTATGGATCATTCGCCTGCCGCGCGTCATCATGAGCGTGGTTGTGGGTATGGGGCTGGCGCTGGCGGGCGTCATCATGCAGGCGACGGTTCAGAATCCCCTCGCCGACCCCTATGTGCTGGGACTCTCCAGCGGCGCTTCGCTGGGCGCGACCTTTTCCATTATGATCGGCGCTTCATCGGTATTTACGGGCTTCCTCGCCAATACCGGCATCGCCTTCTGGGGCTTTCTGGGCGCGCTGGGCGTATCGGTGCTGGTATTTCTGCTTTCCAGCATTGGCGGGCGCATGACCACCTCGAAGTTGATTCTATCCGGCGTGGTGGTTTCCAGTATTTGCAGCGCCTTTTCCAACATCATCATCTACCTGAATCAGGACAAATCGGATATACAATCCGTTACATTCTGGACGTTCGGCAGCTTTTCCACCGCCACATGGGAAAAGCTTCGCCTTCCCACCATCGCACTAGTCGTATGCTTCGCCTTCTTTTTAACGCAGGTACGCCGCATTAATATTATGCTGCTGGGCGATGAAGCGGCGACCACGCTGGGCATCGATCTAAACCGCCTGCGCAGGGTATATATGGTGCTCACCGCGCTTTTGACCGCCGTAATCGTGTGTACCTGCGGCATCGTAGGCTTCGTGGGGCTCATGATTCCCCACTTTATGCGCGCGTTCACCGGTTCGGATTACCGCAGGCTCCTGCCCGCGACCACGCTGTTTGGCGGGCTGTTCCTGATCTGGGCGGATATTGCCGCCCGAACGTTGGGCGCTTCGGGCAAGGAAATACCCATCGGCATCATTACTTCCGCGATCGGCGCGCCCGTATTTATGATCATTATGCTGCGCCGCGCGTATGGCTTTGGAGGGCGCGACTAATGGATATTACAACCAAAGGCGTTTCCATAAAGCTTTCCGGCAAGGAGATTGTACACGAAGCTTCCATACGCGTACGCGGCGGGCAGATGGTCGGGCTGTTCGGACCCAACGGCAGCGGCAAAAGCACTCTGCTCAAAAGCATATACCGCGTACTCAAGCCGCAAGCGGGCGAGATATTATTTGACGATATCCCCCTTGAACAGATTCCCCGACAGGAAACGGCGAAAAAGCTGGCGGTCGTTACACAGTTCACCACGCTCAATTTCGAATTTAAGGTGAGCGAAATTGTGTTGATGGGGCGCAGTCCGCACAAGAAGCTTCTGGATAAGGATACTCCGGAGGATTTCCGCATTGTACGCGAATGCTTGGAGAAGGTCAATATGTTGGGTTTGTCCGACCGAAAGTTTTCCACCCTCTCCGGCGGCGAAAAGCAGCGCGTGCTTTTGGCGCGCGCGCTGGCGCAGGAGACCAGCGTGCTGGTGCTGGATGAGCCCACCAACCATTTGGACATTAAATACCAGCTGCAAACCATGGAGATTATTCGCAATCTCAACAAAGGTGTGCTGCTGGCACTGCACGATTTGAATATGGCGTTTCGCTACTGCGACTACGTGTTCATTATGAAGGACGGGCGCGTAGAAGCGCACGGCAAGCCGGAGGACATTATTGATGAAGCGCTAATTCGCAATGTATACGAGGTGGAAAGCCGAATTTATGAAAATCCGGTCACGCACCTGCCCAGCATCGCTTTTCTGCCTTAATCGCGGGAGGAGAAACGTTTATGAAGAAAATTGCCATTCTTGCCTGCCTGAATGCCAACGATGTATGTGCGGGCTGCGCATGCCTAAACGCGGTTTACGACCGGCTCGCCTATTTCGAACGTTATGCCGATCAGGACATTCGCCTAACCGCGTTCATGCGCTGCTCGCATTGCGTCAAAACCGGCAACCCCATGCAGGACGCCGGTTTTGTGGAAAAGCTCGACCGGCTGATTCGCGAGGGTACCGAAACGGTGCATATCGGCATATGCGCCGGTCGAAAAGAAGAAGACGGCTGCCCCGGTATGCGCCGGATGGCGGATGCATTTCGCGCCCGCGGCGTAGAGGTCGTTTGGGGTACGCACTAATCGGCTACTCCACAGTTGAAGCGGCGTATACCTCGATGGCGCGGTACATAGCTTCGGCGGTGCCTTCTCCGCCCACCCGATCAATGTACTGCGTCATCTCTCCCCCTCCGGCGTACATCCGTCCAAGCGCGCGCAGCGTAACCACAGAGCAGGTGTACATATGCTCTGTGATATAGGCGCGCAATGCCCGTATCCGCTCCTGTACGCGTTCGTCTTCGGCGGGCAAGTCGCGCAGCGCGCCAAATTCGGCAATTCGATTCATCCATTCCGCGCTCAGCAGGCGATCTTGCTCGTCCGTGCGGCTCGCCCTTTTCGCCTCGTATTCCTTCCATTCTGCGCTCTTGCCGTAACGCTCCCTCGCCTTCCGCTCGTATTCATCAATCTTTTTTACATCAAAATCGGTAAAATCCAAATGCCGCACGCCAATCGCCTTTAGCCCGTTCGCCAGCGTGATCAAATTATTCAGGTGCTCAATTCTCATTTGGAACAGCTCCACCTGTTTGGTCAACGCCTCGTTCCGGTCAAAATCCGGACGATTGAGTATATTCGCGATGTCCTTGAGCGGAAAATCCAACGCCCGAAACAGCAGTATAATCTGCAGCCGCTCGAGAGCATCGTCATCATACAGGCGATAGCCGGCTTGGGATATTTCGCTCGGGCATAGCAGCCCGATCTTGTGGTAGTGGTGCAGCGTGCGCACACTTACGCCGGTGCGCTCGCTCACCTGTTTTACGGTAAGCATATCACTCTTCCTCCTTTATTCGTAGTATAGAGCATACCCTAAGGGCAGAGTCAAGATATTTTTTTCTCAAGCGGAAACAAACGCGGCGCTTTATGCGTCATTCATATGAAGGGAGGGATGCGGGATGCGGCTGAACACCGATCAGGAAATTCGGCTCGTAGTCGATCGCTACGCGCCAATGGTCTATCGGCTGGCGTACGCCCGCACCCACAGCCACACGGACGCGGAGGATATCTCGCAGGAGGTTTTCCTTTCGCTGATTCGCAGCAATCCAGACTTCGAGGCGGAGGAGAACCGCAAGGCTTGGTTCCTGCGCGTTACGGTAAACAAGGCGAACAGCCTATGGCGATCGAGCTGGCACAGACGGGTGCAGCTGAGCGATGCGCCGCTGGGCGAGCAGGCGGAACCAACCGCCGACGAGGCGCTGCAGAACGCGCTGGACGCGCTTTCGCCACAGGAACGAACGCTGATTCACCTATTCTACTACGAGGGGTATCCTTCGGAGGAAATTGCACGTATGCTCGGCTGGAAGCACGCCACGGTGCGCACGCGGCTGTTCCGCGCGAGGAAGCGCTTGAAAGCACAAATGCAGCAGGAAATGTAGAGGAGAGCTATGCGGCAAAGATATAATCAATGGATGCGAAATATCCGACCGGACGCGGATTTTATGCACCAGCTGGAAGGGCGTATGCGCGCGGAGCACCGCCGCGTTGCGCGGCGCAAACGGCGGCTGCTGGCGTTCTCTTACGGCGCTGCGGGGCTGATTTTGGCGTTCGCCGTGGTGGGGATGGTGCGCATGGTACGTTCCAACCGGAATGCGCCCACTCCTTTGGCGCAAGGCGCGGGAACGACGCCCTTGTCGACCGCAACGGCGTACGCACCAACCGAAGCGACCTTGGAAACGACCGCT
>JAFUAR010000081.1 GCA_017460585.1 Clostridia bacterium | reverse complement strand
CCGACACCCTATTTATTGCGCTGGAGGACGGAGACGAAATCAAATCCGGCGTGCCGTTCAGCTTAACGATTTACGCGGGAGTGATATTTCAATAAACATAGACCCTACAGCAAGGGAACCGCGCGGTACGCGGTTCTCAGACCGCTGATCAAGCCCGCCACCGCAAGAGACTCGCCGAAAACGACGATTCTCTTGCTTCCTGCGTCAGCCGACCATGCAGAATCGGTCGCTTATGTGTAAGTAAGCTCCCTCATCTGCATGGTCTGTTTCCTTTTTCGGGAAACTATCCTATTAAGACACACACAATTTCAATGGCATCTGCTCCATTTTGTGCACCAAAATCTGCACCAAAATCTGCACGGAGGACTTTGCACGGGCTAAATGGAGTGTCAAATCGCTCTGAAAATGGGATATAGGACGGAAAAAGCACGTTGCAGGAAAAAAACTGCATCCTGCAAAACGATATTCCACAACAGCCTTGATTCAAAGGGAGCTTGTGCCGGATTTGATTTTGGGTAAAATTTGCCGTTGAATATCGGGTGAAATTCTGGTATAATGCAGATTAGAGAAACGGAACGTTTCCCGGGTCGTCGGCTCCCGCAGGGAAAGACGACGGCAATCGAATTGAAGGGAGTTGATCTTCATGCCGACCATTATACCGGTTTCCGATTTGAAAAACTATGGCGAGGTATTGGGCCATTGCGACGACGGCTCGCCGGTGTACCTCACCAAGAATGGCCGCGGAAGGTATGTCGTCCATAGCATCGCGGACTACGAAAAGCAGCTGGCGACGATCCAGCTGTTGACCGAGCTTTCCAGGGGCGTGGAATCCTTGCGCAGGGAAGGCGGCCTGACGATTGACGAAGCCTTTGAAGGGCTGGGTGTATAGGCATGGCGAACGTGACCGTTTCCCCAGCAGCGCGGAAGGATTTGATCAGCATCCGCGATTATATCAGCGATGAGCTGACCAATCCCGATGCCGCCCTGCGCATTCTCAGGCTACTTCGCGACAGCATAGAGGGCCTCCGCGATATGCCGGAGCGCGGCAAACCGCTGGACGCGATACTCTCCGTCCACACGGATTTTCGATACCTGGTCTGTGAGAATTACCGGATATTCTATCTATGTGAGGGAGATCAGGTAGAGATCATCAGGGTGTTGCACACCTTGCAGGATTATATGAGGGCGCTATTCCTTAATTGACGACAAATGATGTATTCATGATATGGGAGAATACAATGAATAAGAAATCGTGCAGCGGAAAAGCTACACGATTTTAAATGGTACCGGCGATCGGATTCGAACCAATGACACTCCGGGTATGAACCGGATTCTCTAGCCAACTGAGATACGCCGGCAGATGGTTGCGGGGGAGGGATTTGAACCCTCGACCTCCGGGTTATGAGCCCGACGAGCTACCGGACTGCTCTACCCCGCGATAAATACGTCGGCTTTTCCAACGCAAGAATTATCATAGCACACGCATAGGCAATCCGTCAAGCAATTTTAGAAATTTAACAAATTCGCCGTGCCCATACCGTAACATGCACCTGAAGCGAGTATCGGGAGGGGCGCTTCCAATCTTCAACCCGCAGCGGCGGTATATACGCCGCCGCCGTGGCGGGGGATTCCATACCCCTCCCGCAGCGTTATTTAATTCCGTAGATTAAACCCGCGTGCCGAATCATCCATGGCGCGGTGACGAATTTCGGCACAAAGGGTTGGTTTTCGATATCGGCAATATAGTGAATTTCGCGCACCGCACCCTCGCTTTTCAGTTGGGCGATGAACTCGTTCATATCGCCGTATACGTTGCTCTGCCCGAACATATCCTGAAAGGCGAACGCGCCGCCGCGCTTTACCACGCGGAGCGCCTCGCGCACCACGTCGCGCTTGTCCTTTGCGGAACGCACCTCGTGGAACACGAAGTTGCTGATTGCGCCGTCAAAGCACTCATCGGGAAAGTCGAGCTTCGCCGCGTCTCCCTTTACGAAGCTTGTGCGGTCGCTCACGCCTTCGAGCTTCGCGTTTTGCTCGCACTGCTCCTTGGCGTAGCTCCACTGCGCGCCCCAGTAGTCCATGCCCGTTACGCGCGCTTTGGGGAAGGTCTTCGCGCAGCGATTGGTGAGCGCCGCCGCGCCGCAGCCGATATCCAGTATGCTCCCGCTGCCGTCCGACTTCGCGGCGCGCTTCCAGTCAAAGTGGTCCATCAGGAATTGGTGCACTTCGCCCATTACGCCGCCCTTTTCAAAGGCGAATAGATCGCGGCAGCGCTGCATATAGGCGCTCATTAACAGCATGGCGATTGTCAGTATGCCGAGTATAATGGCGACGGCGGCGTTCTTCCACAGCGCGCCGACCAATAGGGTCAAAACGACGCACGCGGCGCTCATGCCCCACAGCAGCCGCATCATGGCGGCGGGAACCCAGTTGCCGTAATCCGCTTGTTTGCTCATCTTCATGTGAGTGACCTCCTAATGTTGATTTGCGTAATCCTTTTGCGGCGGCAGAAAAGCGCCGCGCGCGTTTTGTTCGGTATCGTCGTTTTCTATATAGGCGTCGTAGGGCGCGTCGGGGTCGTGGGGCTTCTGGCGGCGAAACGCGTTGCAGGCGCGGTCGCGGTGTCGAAAGGCGAATTCCAAATCGTCCGTCCAACCCGTGTGCCCCGTAATGATTTTGGGGCGTATTCCCCGCGCGCGCAGTCTCTGCTCCAGCATAGCCAGCGAGCGCTTTGCCAGCGCGTTGTCCTCCGCCAAGGCGTTGATGAAGCTGTAGCCGCCGTCCGCGCCGAACCAGAGCGCGTCGCCCGTAAATAGGTACGCGTCGTCCACGAGATAGACCATGTGTCCCCACGTGTGCCCGGGCACCAGAATGCACTCTACGCGAATGCCGTCGATTAGCAATACCTGCCCGTCGCGCAAGAGCGTTCGCGCGTTGTCGCTTACGACCATGGGCAGCTTGTACAAGCCAAAGCTCACCCGGCGGCGCTTGCGACCGCTCAGGTAGCGGTTTTCAATTTCGCTCAGATACAGCGTGGCGTTTTGGAAAAGACCTTCGCTGTCGCGCTCTACCGCGCCCATGTGGTCCGTGTCCTGATGGGTGATGAGAATGTGCCGTATGACGGAAGGGTCGATATTCAGCCAGCCGAGCTTTTCGCGCAGACGATCGTAGGAATAGCCCGCGTCGATCATAATGGTGGCGCCGTTTTTGGTGTAGAAGAATATGTTCGCCACCCATTCGCGTACGCAGGCTACGCGTTCGTCAATGCGCCCCGTGTTCAGCGGCTTGAATATCTCCTTGCCCCTGTAGCCGAGACTCATCATTCTTTTTTGAAATTGAGAAGCCTTTTTGGACATACGCCATCTCCTCCTATTTTCCGTGAACGGCGCGGCTGACCATTAGCCCGTTGGGCAGCGTGACCAGCTCGTATTGCCGAAACAGCGGGTTTTGGTCGCCCACAATGCAGTAGTCGCATACGCTGCCGGTGGCGCAGGTGCCTTCGCGAATGAGTCCCGCGTGGAGCTGGCGCATTGCCAAATGGTCGCAGTTGCACATAATCGGCAGCGCGTCCAGCATATTGTGGCGCTTGGCGAATTCCGCGTGCGGGCACTGCGAAAAGCTGTAGCGCACGGCGTTGGAACGCGCGTCGAAGGTGTACTCGCTTACGTGGAACGAGGCGGGGAAGCGCTTCGCCTCCTCCGCCTTCATATGCATGGCATAGCGAAATACCGCGTTGGCAATGCGCATATCCAACCTGCGGTTTAGGTTGAATATCTTGCCCAACCAATGAAAGTCGCCCATGAACAGCAGCAGCGCGTCGTTCTGCACCTCGCGAATGGCGGGCTTGCGCGGCACGACGGCGTACCACGCGAAGATCAATATGGAATTGTAGAAGGTCGAGGCGAGCTTGAGCCCGCCCAGCGGCGGTTCGTCGCGCAGAAAATCCACATATTGCAGCTGAATCTGCTCCCAGAGCGTTTCCGCCTCGTCGGGGGCATACTCCCGCGCCAGAATGCGCTGAATCGTCTGCTTCGCTTTGGGCGAATAGATCGCGTGGCTCTTCCGGTCGAAAATCAACTGTTTTTCATCCATACTCTTTCTCCATTCCGACGCGTTGGGTATACGGTGCGGCAGCTCCGCCCTTTTTACTACGGCTCGCGGTGCGTATGCGTTTGGCTTGCACGCTGTTTCCCGCTTCGATAAACGCAATCAGGCGTTGGCAAAACAATTCGGGGTACAGCGCGAAGCCCTCCGCGTGCCCCTGCTCAGGCTGCTCCACCACCTCTATGGTTGGGAATGCGCTTTGAATATACTCGATATCCCACTTGCACTCCTTCTTCTCCCGTTCGCCGTACCAGTACTGCGCGCGGCAGCGCAGGGGCGGCACGGGATGGGGCATAGCGTAGTTATTGGCGGAATAGAAGCCGCGCCATATGGTGCGCGGACTCATGAAGCGCAGCACCTTGTGAATATACTCGATATCCGCTTGGGAATACCGATCCGGATCGAACACCCCGCGCAGCGCGGAAAGGCTCAGGTGCTTGCCCAGCTCCGTCATGATAAAATCGCGCACGCAAATGAGTACGGGCAGCGGCTGCGGCAGGCGGTAGGGGGTAATGCCGCCGTCGATTACGGCGCAGTCGGGCTGAACGCGCCCCAGCGCCAGCAGCCGCGTGACCACCGCGCCGCCCATGGAGCAGCCGTACAGGCAGCGAACCCGCGCATGCCCGTGGGCGATGAGCCAGTCCGCCGCCTCGTCCGCGACCTGTTCCACGCTGGTGTAGTGGGTGGCGGGCTGCTCGGGGTCGTGCCCGGGCATGGCGGGAATGACGACGCGGTAGCGTTCCGAGAGCGTGGGAATGACGTATTCAAACGTATCCCACCATACCCCAAGCGGATGAAACAGCACCAGAACCGGCGCGTCGCTCGCGCCGAATTCATGAAACGTCATACCCATAGCAATACTCCTTTCGCGCTTCATTCAAGAAGGGACAGCGGTTCGGGAAGGGGGAAAAGGGGGATTCCCCATGCTTCACTACGTATGCGCTTGCATCTTCTTGACGCACTCTGTGTATTCCAAAGTAATTCTCGCCGCCAGCGTTTCGGTGTGCACGATGCGCCAACCATGGCTCTGCAGAAAATGCAAATACTCTTTGGCGCTCCACTGGTGTTCGAATTTCACACCCGCCAGCTTCAATATACCGGACCAGAGCTTGCTTGCGAAACCGACGTTGTGTTCAACGAAATTGGGCGCGATCAGTATGCCGTCGTCCTTCAGCACTCGGTCAATCTCGGAGAGCGCCTTTCCGGATTGGGCACGATGTGCAGCGCGTTGGCGATGATCACCACGTCAAACGAATTGTCCGCGTACGGCAGCGCCGTGGCGTCCGCCACTTCAAACGTCAGGTTCTTCGCATATTCGCCCTTTTTCGCCTCCCGAATCATGCCGTCGGAAAAGTCCGTAGCGATCATGCGATTTGCCGCATGCGCCACATGCTTTGCCAGCAAACCGGGTCCGGTGGCGATTTCCAGAACCACCTTGCCTTGAATGACCTTAGGGATTCGGTCGTACATTTTCTGATAGGTTTTTTGGTCGGAGCGCATCGCCCGCTCATAGATCGGGGCGTACAGATCCCACGTTTTCTTCGTCATGGCGATACTCCTTTTCGGCTGCGGATATTTGGGCGTCCGCACCGTTATTTGCCATTCAACCTTTGCGGCGAGAGAAGGGCGCGCCTAAGGCGCTTGGACTTGGAGCGCAACACGCATTTAAAATGCGTGGCAGATCTATTATAGCACAAAATGTTAGATAATGCTAACTAATTTCGGATAAATCTGTTTTCCAACGTGGAATTCACATTACCATTCACCCAATGGGGTGTCGGAGATGGAATCCCCCGCCACATATTGTTCAGCCGTAGGCGGAACAGTAACGAATTCACATTTCCGCCCATGCTTTCGCACAGGATTGTACCGCTTTTCACCCGAGATGAACGTTGACGGGGGGATATAGCGATGGTAAAATTATTACACTATGCGTAATAGCTGATATTCTTTTGTAATATTTGGAGGGTGGTTCCATGCCAAAGCGGATTCGAAGGGCGATGGCGGCGGCGATGGCGCTGTGCCTGTTCGCGCTGCCCATGTCCGGCTGCGCCGAAGCGTTTTTGGCGCTGGTCACGGCGAATTCGAGCACGGTCTATTCCGACGCCGCGGAGACGAAAAAGCTTTCTACCTTGAAAAAATACGCTCTGGTCACGGTGGAAGCCTACGAGGCGGGTGTGGCGAAGGTCACAAAGAGCGGCAAGACGGGTTACATGAACGTTTCCGATCTCACGGCGGTTTCCAAGGCGGGGACCACCGCCGAGGTCACCGCCAAGGCGAAGGTCTACAAGAGCGCCAGCACAAAGGCGAAATCCATTACCATATCCGCCGGATTGCGCGTCAATCTGCTGGGCACCAGCGGAGATTGGGCAATGGTGGAGCGCAACGGCGCGGTGGGCTACATGAAGAAAAAACTGGTCAAAACCGTAGACGAGGGCAGCGGCAGCGCGGTCGATCCGGTGGTGACCGAGACCTATGCCGCGCAGGTCGCCGTGAGCAAAATGCAGGTGTATGCCTCCGCGTCCGCCTCGTCTACCGTACTGGGCGCGCTCGGCAAGGGCGCGGGCGTGACGGTTCGGGCGTATAACAGCACTTGGGCGTACATTGAGCGCGACGGCAGGCTTGGCTTCTGCAAGCTTTCCGAAATTGCCAAGGTGGTCGCGCCGTCCTCCACGGTCGCGCCCTCCTCCGACCGCAGCTATATTACCGATACCAGCCTGTCGGTGGAAAAGCGCATTTACCTGTTCGTCACGCGCGAGATGGGGTTGAACGTCGCCGCGGAGTGCGCCATTTTGGCCAATGTGGAGCGGGAATGCGATTTTATCGTGAACGACCTGAGCTACGACGGCGGCTACGGCATTGTGCAGTGGACGGGCGCGCGCAATACCGCGCTCAAGAACTGGTGCGCGCAAAACGGGTACGATTACACCAAGCTCGAGGGGCAGCTCTGGTTCCTGAAATACGAGCTGGAAACCTCGCAGAGCAAGACCTATACCTATCTGAAGAACATCGCCAATACGCCGGCGGGGGCGTACGACGCGGCGTATTACTTCTGCTACTATTTCGAAATTCCCGCCAACCGCGTGGCAAATTCCGTGCGCCGCGGCAATTTGGCGAAGGATACCTACTGGCAGAAATACGCGGTGTAAGCGATAGATAAAGTGGGGGGACCGGCGCAGCGCACCGGTCCCCCTCAGACCGCCGAAAAAGCCCACACCCGCAAGAGACTCGCCGAAAAACGACGAGTCTCTTGCTTTCTGCGTCAGCGAACCTCGCCGAATCGGTCGCTTACGTCCAAGTAAGCTCCCTCATCTGCGCCGGTCCCCTTAATCAAATGCATATTACAGTTCTTATTCCTACCGTTCCAGTCTTACCAAATATTCCGTAGTGTCTTCCTCGAGCTTCTTGGTGTTCGTTACATGGAAGCTGTGCGCGTGATAGAAGCGTATGGCGTCCTCGTTCTTTTCGAGCGCCCAGAGGAATTTCACCGCAAAGCGCTCCTTGGCAAATTCAATCAGCGCGCCGCCGATGCCCTGATTTTGGAAGAAGTAATCCGCGTACAATTCCACAATCTCGTCGCCCTCAATGTGAATGAGTCCCTTCACAATGCCGCCTTCATCATATACGAATATGTGGTCGAGCTTGTCGGGCTGTCCGTATTCCTGCGCCACGGCTAGCACCTGCAATTCGCCGAAGGAATAATCGTCGTTTTGAAAAATCGGGCGGAATTTGATGCGCTTCACAAACACCAGTATTTCTGCAATTCTGGAGCGATCCGCGTATTTTGCCTTGCGTATGGCCGCGTTTGCCATATATAGCCTGTTACTGTTCAGCCTACGGCTGAACAGTATGTGGACGGGGGACACGTCCCCCGCCACTGCCACCCCCTCAGGTTTTGCTAAAACCGCTGCGCGGTTTTCGGGCGCAAAACCTGCAAGGAAGCTGACAATTGGTCCGCGTCCTCGCGGCGTACACGCCGCCGCTGCGGATTGAATGTCGGG
>JAFUAR010000010.1 GCA_017460585.1 Clostridia bacterium | reverse complement strand
GTTTCCGGGCGCAAAACCTGCAAGGAAGCGGACACTTGGTCCGCGTCCTCGCGGCGTACACGCCGCCGCTGCGGTTTGAGTGTCGGGGGTTGCGACCCCCGACACCCCCATGGGTGAATAGTCACTTCTCCTATCAAAAAATATTACGCATACTCAAAATCCCATTGCCATAACACTGCATTTTATATATAATAAGAGCGACGGAGAAGGGCTGGAGCTTTGCCCTTTGCCAAAGAAAAACCTTTTGATTGGAGGAGACAACCATGCCAAAGATTACCTTTATGGGCGCCGGTTCCACGGTATTTGCCAAGAATGTATTGGGCGACAGTATGATGACCCCCGCGCTGGCGGAGAGCACCATTGCGCTGTACGATATTGACAAGGTACGTCTTGACGAATCCGCTACGATGCTGGAAGCCATCAACCGCAACAACGGTTCCAAGGCGCACATCGAAAAATATCTGGGTGTTGAAAACCGCAAGGCGGCGCTCAAGGGCGCGAACTACGTAGTCAACGCCATTCAGGTAGGCGGCTACGACCCCTGCACCATTACCGATTTTGAAATACCCAAGAAGTACGGCTTAAAGCAGACCATCGCCGATACGCTGGGCGTCGGCGGCGTATTCCGCGCGCTGCGCACCATTCCCGTAATGCTGGATTTTGCGCGCGATATGGAAGAGGTTTGCCCCGACGCGTGGCTTTTGAACTACACCAACCCCATGGCGATGCTCACCGGCGCGATGCTGCGCATGACCGGCGTGAAGACCGTAGGTCTGTGCCACAGCGTGCAGGTGTGCGCGCCCACGCTGCTCAACGAGCTGGGCATGGGTTACGACGATCAGGTGCAGTGGAAGATCGCCGGTATCAACCATCAGGCATGGCTGCTGGAATGCACCCGCAACGGCGAAGACCTCTACCCCGAAATCAAGCGCCGCGCGCTGCTCTACAATGAAGGCAAGCTGGATATCGGCAGCTTTGAAGATCGAGTCAAAATGCTGACCGGCGGCGAAGAGATTCCCGAGCACCATATGCAGCGCCTGCGCGAGGAATACGACCTGTACAAGAGCACCGGAAAGCATGGCGACATGGTACGTCTGGAGCTCATGCGTCGTTTCGGCTATTACATTACCGAATCGTCCGAGCACAATTCGGAGTACACGCCCTACTTTATCAAGAAGGACTATCCGGAGCTCATCGAACGCTTCAATATTCCGCTGGACGAGTACCCGCGCCGCTGCATCCGTCAGATCGCCGAGTGGAAAGAGCGCGGACATGAGCTCACACAGAACCCCTTGCTCAGCCACAAGCGCTCCAAGGAGTACGCCAGCTACATTATGGAAGCCATGGAAACCAATATTCCCACCCGCATTGGCGGCAACATACTGAACAACGGCGTTATTACCAACCTGCCCCGCAACGCCTGTGTGGAGGTCTCCTGTCTGGTCGACCGCAACGGCGTACAGCCCACCTACGTCGGCGACCTGCCCGAGCAGTGCGCCGCGCTGAACCGCACGAATATCAACGTGCAGCTCATGACCATTGAAGCGGCGCGGACCCTCAAGAAGGACGCCATCTATCAGGCGGTCATGCTCGATCCCCACACCGCCGCCGAGCTCAGCATCGACGATATCGTTGCCATGTGCGACGACTTGATCGAGGCACACGGCGACTGGATGCCCAAATTCCACTAATGAATGCGAATAAAATTACGCCGACCCGGGACGATCGTCCCGGGTCGGCGCACGTTTAAAAGAGCTATCAGTCGAAGTATACGGGCTTGCCGGTCTTCTGGGATTCATAAATAGCTTCCAGAATCTGGGTCACCACATACGCCTGCTCCGGCTTGGTAACCAAGGGCTTGGAATCGTCCTTTACGTGATCGATCCACATACGCGCCTCGATATCCTGCGGCTGACCATCGCCATCTCCCTCGTAGAAGGCTACGCCGCCCGCGCCCAGCACCGGTTCGGTGGTATACATTTTGGAAAAGCGTTCGCCGTTCAGGCGCAGCGGAGAAGAGGGGCTGCCCAGCATATCCGCGCCGCCCTTGGTGCCGCAGAGAATGGTCTTCGCCTCGTCCACCAGAAGCGTATTGAGCGCCCAGCTGGCTTCCAACACGATGGTCGCGCCGTTCTTCATCTTAATGAAGCCGAACGCGCTGTCTTCTACGGTGAACTTCTTGGGATCCCACGGTCCCCACGCGTTGGCGGCGTTTTCGGTATCCGCCAGCTTGCGGAAGGTGCTGCCCACTACCATTGCGGGCTCATAGTTGTCCATCTCCCACAGGGTGAGATCCAGCGCATGAGTGCCGATATCGATCAGCGGACCGCCGCCCTGATTCTCGGCATCCAGAAATACGCCCCAAGTGGGCACGGCGCGGCGACGGATCGCCTGCGCGCGGGCATAGTATACCTCACCCAGATCGCCGGCTTCGCAGCACTTCTTCAAATACAGGCATTCGGGACGGAAGCGGTTCTGATAGCCGATGGTCAGCTTCTTGCCGGTGCGCTTAGCGGCGTCCAGCATCTTCTTCGCCTCGGCGGAATTGATCGCCATGGGCTTTTCGCACATGACGTGCTTGCCGGATTCCAGCGCGTCTACGGTAATGAAGGAATGCTGCTTGTTGGGCGTGAGCACGTGCACCACATCCAAATCCAGCTTGAGCAATTCCTTATAATCGGTGAAAACCTTCGCGTCCGGCGTGCCGAATTCCTTCGCCGCCTTCTGAGCGCGCTCTTCGATGATATCGCAGAACGCGACCATCTCTACATCGTTCAGCTTCTTGAGCGCGGGCATATGCTTGTTGTTTGCAATGCCGCCGCAGCCCACAATACCAATTCTGACCTTATCCATGCTGAAACCCTCCCGTGAATGTATAAATTGGGATTACCGCATAGGGCGTAAAACAACTACCGCCCGATGCGTTTATTATATCGGGAATATGTAAAGATGTAAACTTACGAATTTGGCGATTTTCGCCACAGGGTATAATTATTTCGCCAATCTATAAATTTTCCACATGAAAATTGAAAATAAATAAATTTTATTTCATTGAATTGTGTACAATTCCGGATAAGTATGTTATTATGAAATTGGGTTGATTCCCATATTATTTGAAAGAGAGGCTACCGCAATGAAGACTATCGTTTCCATCCTGATGATCGTCATGCTGATGAGCAGCTTCGTCGGAGCTCAGGCTTCCCCGCTGGTCTACGATGAGGAGTACCCCATCGGTTCCATCATCGGCGATTCCGTAGGCGCTTCGCCCGAACTGGCGCCGCGCGGTGAATACGCCATCGGCGTGCGCACCATCGAAATCGTCAATAAGGATCAGGTCGATCTTGCCGCAATCACCGAAGAAAACCCGCGCCCGCTGTACGATCGCGCGCTGACCGTAGAGGTCTGGTATCCTGCGGTTGTCGAAGAAGGCGTTCGTCAGCTTTCCACCTACACCGATTACATCGGTCGTATCGATCAGGACAACCTCGAGGCGTTCGATTATCTGGGTCGTGCCGTGCGCGACGCGGAGCCCAACCTCGAAGAAGGTCCGTATCCCGTAATCATCGTGACTCACGGCTATCCGGGCAGCCGCTATCTCATGAGCAATCTGGGTGAAAACCTCGCCACCAAGGGCTACGTGGTATTCTCCATTGCCCATGCGGACAATACCTATCTGGACTACGATCCCAGCATCTCTCTGGCGAGCGCAGTGATCAACCGTACGCTCGACCAGCGCTTCATGATCTCCAGTCTGGAGCCGCTGAACGCGGAAGGCTGGCTCGCGGGCGCGATGGACACCGAGCGCGTAGGCATGATTGGCTACAGCTTCGGCGGTTTCGGTCTTCTGCGCACGCTGGGCGTCACCTTTGGCGATTGGACGAAGGAAAACTTCGCTCCGTATCTCGACCTGATTACCGAGGAAGAGGGCTACGAGGGCGACAAGCGCGTAGACGCGGCGGTACTGTTCGCGCCCTACGGCTCCGGCTGGTTTGATACCGCGAGCTACGCCAACATCTCCGTACCCACGCTGTGGATTCAGGGCGATTACGATTCCACCGTGCCTTATGCGCCCGTGCACGAGATCTTTGATCAGGCAGTCAATACCGATCGCTATTTCCTGACCTATGAACTGCTCAACCATAAGGTCGCGCCCAACCCCGCGCCCGTCGCCTCGCAGAAGTACGTATATGCCGACGGCGCGCGCCGCTGGCAGGACGCCACTTGGGATCAGTGGATCATCAACGGCATCAACTTCCACTTCATTACCGCTTTTATGGACGCGCAGCTCAAGGGCGAAACCGAGAAGATGGAATACCTCAACGTGAAGGAACCCGTGGGCAAGAACGCGGTATACAGCGTGGATGAAAACGGCGAATTCACCGAAGCGCATACCTACTGGCCGGGCTTCTACGATGGCACCGCCATTGGTCTCACCTTGGAACACCTGAGCGCGGAATAAACCATTCCCTCTGCATACGCTTGCCGCCTCCCATACGCGGAGGCGGCATTTTATGGTTACTGTTCCGCCTACGGCTTCACAGTATGTGGCGGGGGACACGTCCCCCGCCACTACCACCCCCACAGGTTTTGCTAAAACCGCTACGCGGTTTTCGGGCGCAAAACCTGCAAGGAAGCGGACACTTGGTCCGCGTCCTCGCGGCGTACATGCAGCCGCTGCGGATTGAATGTCGGGGGTTGCGACCCCCGACACCCTCATGGGTGAATATTGGCATTTTATGCGCCAAGCGCCGCTTTTCGCACATTCAATATTCTTGACGTTTTCCATAATATCGCCTATAATAATTCCACTGGAACGAATGTTTTCATGGAGGGTGAACCAACAGTGAAGAAAGTTCATTTTCACGAGGATCCCAGCAGGCTGCATGTAAACACGCTGCCGCCGCACGCCTACTTTGTACCCTTCTCCCGCCGCGCCTCGGCAATGGAGGGAGACGCGGAGCAATCCGACCGATACCAGTCTCTGAATGGCACATGGCGCTTCGCGTGGTTCGACAGCTTTGAATATGTGCCGGAGGAATTCTCGCACGAAATCGCCGCCGAAACCATTCAAGTACCCTCCGTATGGCAGACGCAGGGCTACGATCGGCATCAGTATACCAACGTACGCTATCCCTTCCCCTTCGACCCGCCATATGTGCCGGTCGAAAATCCCTGCGGACTTTACGTGCGCAATTTTGACGCGGTGCCGCGCAAGGGCATTCGTCAGGTGCTCTGCTTTGAGGGCGTGGATTCCTGTATGTATGTGTGGGTAAACGACCGCTTTGTGGGATTTAGCTCGGTATCACACTCACCCAGTGAATTCGATATTACCGATTTCCTCATATCCGGCGAAAATACACTGAGTGTGCTGGTGCTGAAATGGTGCTACGGCAGCTATTTCGAGGATCAGGACAAGTTCCGTATGTCCGGCATATTCCGCGATGTGTATATTCTGGAGCGCAGCGAGGGCGGTATACGCGACTTCTTCATTCACACCGATTTAAACGCCGAACGCACCAAGGCGCAGGTACGCGTAGATTTAACGCTGCCGGAAAAAACGCCGGTGGAGTACCGCGTGTATGACGCGCAGGGCGACGAGCTCCTCAACGGGCGCTCGGACGGGCGCGGCATTGAGTTTACGCTCAATCATATTTCCCTGTGGAGCTCGGAAAACCCCTACCTGTATACGCTGGCGCTGCTGTGCGACGGCGAGGTCATTGCCGAGCCGTTCGGTCTGCGCGAAATTCGCGTTGAAAACGGCGTGGTAAAGCTCAACGGTCAATCGATCAAGTTCAAGGGCGTAAACCGCCACGACAGCGACCCCGTGCTGGGCTACGCGGTGCGCAAGGCGCAAATGCTGAACGACTTGACCATTATGAAACAACACAACATCAACGCCATTCGCACCAGTCATTATCCCAACCATCCTGAGTTCGCGAAGCTGTGCGATCGCTATGGTTTCTACCTGATTGACGAATCGGATATCGAAACTCACGGCGTAACGCAGCGCGGTTATGGCTATAATCCCGAAGACTACAACCTGATGGCGGACGATCCAAAATATGGAGCCGCGATACTGGACCGCGTACAGCGCTGCGTACACCGCGATAAAAACCGCGCCAGCGTAGTCATCTGGTCCATGGGCAACGAATCAGGTCACGGCGTGAACTTTGACCGCGCGCTGCAGTGGACGAAGGAGTTCGATCCCTCGCGCCTGACGCACTACGAGCGCGCTTCCTTCCCGCCGAAGGGACAGGAGATCAATCGCACGCATTTGGATTTGTACAGCCGTATGTATCCCTCCATTCAGGAAATTGACGAATACTTCGAAAAAGACGAAGTGGGCAAACCCTATATACTGTGCGAATATGCCCACGCCATGGGCAACGGACCCGGCGATTTGGAGGACTACTTCCGTTGCTTTGACCGCCACGAGGGACATTGCGGCGGCTTCATATGGGAATGGTGCGACCACGCCATTGACATGGGCAACACCATAGACGGGCGCAAGAAGTATTACTACGGCGGCGATTTCGGCGAATTCCCGCACGACGGCAACTTCTGCATGGATGGTCTGGTATATCCCGACCGCACGCCGCACACCGGTTTGAAGGAGTACAAAAACGTGCTGCGTCCGGTGCGCGTTATTGAAGAAGATCTGCGCGCAGGTCGCTTCCAGCTGCGCAATATGATGGACTTTACCAATTTGAGCGAAGAACTGGAAATGACCTATATCATTCGCCAAAATGGCAAGGATATTTACGAAGGGGCGCTCAGCGAGGCACAGCTGGACGTGCCGCCGCACGAAAGCCGCCTGATTCAAATTGAGTATCCGAAATCGCTAAAGGGCGATTTTGCCATACTGTTCCTCAGCTACCAGCGCTTCGACAGCCCGCTGGTTCCCGCGGGCACGCTCTTGGGGCAGGTACAGCTGGGCAGGCAGCGCTTTGAGGCGCCGCAGCGCGAAGAGGGCGTGCTGGATGTCGAGATCAAGCAGCTCCATAACGTCATTCTGCTGGATGGGGAAAACTTCCACTACGTGTATCGTCCCGCGAAGGTCGGTTTCGATTGCCTGAACTACGAAAACGTGAGCATACTGGAAAAGCCCATGGAGCTCAATATATGGCGCGCGCCCACGGACAACGACCGCAATATCCGCCTGCAGTGGCAGGATTTCGGCTATGATCGAGGCATTCCGCGGGGATACGAAACCCAGATCGAACGGCAGGACGGCGGCATATTGCTGACCACCCGCTTCTCCATAGGCGCGGTCTACCTGCCCAATATCGTGGAAGGTACGGCGCGCTGGTTCGTGCATATGAACGGCGTAATCGACGTATCCATACAGGCGAAACGCCGCGAGGACGCCCCGCCGCTGCCGCGCTTCGGTTTGCGTATGTTCCTACCCAAGCACGCGGAGGACGTGGAATATTTCGGCTACGGTCCCTATGAAAGCTACAACGATAAGCACCGCGCCTCCGTAAAGCACTTGTACAAGGCGCGCGTAAACCAGCTGTTTGAAAACTACCTGAAGCCTCAGGAAAACGGCAGCCACTACAACTGCAACTACCTGAACGTTTCCGGCATCAGCGGCGGAGTGGAAATCGCGGGCGAAGGCTTCTGCTTCAACGCCAGCCACTATACGCAGGAGGAGCTTACCCGCAAGGCGCATAGCTTTGAATTGCAGCATTCCGGTTATACCGTGCTGTGTGTGGACGCATTCCAAAACGGCATTGGTTCCAACAGCTGCGGACCCAAGCTGCTTACACGCTTTGAATCACCCATAGATATTGATTTGAAGTGCACCATTATGCCCTACCGTGGAAGTCGGCAATAAAACGCCAAAACGCATCGCGTCCCCTGACGAATTCGTCAGGGGACGCGATGTATATACCCTTACAGCAATATGCTGACCGCCACTAGAATTTGACACAGGTAGTACGTAGGCAGTATCAAAACGCCGGTAGCCTGATTGCCCACAAAATCGTGTTCCGCGATCATGGTATCGGAGAATAACAGCAGGCATATGCCCAGCGCGTACCAGATATTGCCCGTAGTCATGGCGCAGGTATACGCCACGAGACTGATTACCGAATACAGCGCAACGGGCAGTTTTAGCCCTTTGGGTATTTTGGGGAGCGCACGTTGAGTTAAGTACCATGCATAAAACGCGCTCATCAACGCGCCTACGGCGAGCGGAATGGTCAGCGTCTCCACGCGCCGCAAGCCATATATGACCCACAATATATGCGCCGCAAAGAAGCCCACAATGCCCATGATGTATAAATCTTCACGACTACCCTTGTGCGCCATAAACCAATCGCCCAGCGCGGATACAATGAGCGCCGCGCCCGCCAACGGAGATGTACGAATCACCAGCGCCGCGCAGCTCAACGTGGTCAACGCGCTGAATACATACTTTCCCGTTGCCATGCGCAATATGGCGAAGACGATCGGAATCCATATCCACATCATGCCTCGTCGCCTCCTTCATCCACATTCACGATGTGAAACGCCGCGGCCCGACCCAGTCGGTTCATAATGGCCAGCCCCAGACCGCTCGCCTCCACCGCTTCGGAAAACAGCACATCGGCATTGAGCGCGTCCGCATCGCGCAGCAGCGCGAATATGCGCCGCGCCATTTCTTCCTCGCCGTCGCCCAGAGAGACTACGCGCCTTTTTCCATAGGCGGGTATATTCGCTTCCATCGCCAAAATCAGCGGGCGCGCGCCTTGCGCCAAAGCCGCATCGTAGCGCTCACATATGGCGCAGCACACGCGCGACGCGCTGCCGCCAAACAGCGTAAGCTCCCCCTTCGGGGCATAATGTCGGTACTTCATACCAGGAGAGCGCGGCTTTTCCCCCGCTTTCAGCGGACGCATGACCGAATCATCCACCGCGCAGCTTCCCGCAACCGCGGCAATCTGCTCGGCGGTCACGCCGCCCGGGCGCAGTACTCTGGGCACTTCCCCCGTCATATCCGCCACTGTGGATTCCAAGCCTACCGCGCAAGCGCCGCCATCGATAATGAGCGGGATGCGCCCATCCATATCCTCCAACACGTGCTGCGCCGCGGTTGGGCTAGGGCGTCCGGAGCGATTGGCACTGGGCGCGGCAATGGGCACGCCCGCCAGCTCGATCAACCGCCGCGCCACGGGGTGTGAAGGCATACGTACGGCTATGGTATCAAGCCCCGCCGTAACCTCCGAGGGCACATATGCCGATTTGGGAAATATCATGGTCAGCGGACCCGGCCAGAAAGCCTCCATCATGACTTTGGCGGCAGGCGACGGTTCAGCAAGGATCAAATCATCCAGCTGATCGATGGTCGCAATGTGCGCTATGAGCGGATTATCGCCCGGTCTTCCCTTGGCCTCGAATATGCGCAAAACCGCATTTCCATCCAACGCGTTTGCACCCAATCCGTACACCGTTTCGGTGGGAAACGCCACGAGCTCGCCCGAGCGTATGTATTCCGCCGCCTGACGCAGGGTTCCCTCGCTTGGCGGGAGTACGCGCGTATACAAGGGAGTCATCTCCTTTGCGTTATCCATTCTGCTCCATCAGCGCGGTCTGCTCCGCCAGTGTGAGCGCCGCGATGATCTCATCCAGATTGCCTTCCATAATCTCGTCAATCTTATACAGCGTCAAACCGATTCTATGGTCGGTCACGCGCCCTTGCGGAAAGTTGTAGGTGCGAATGCGCTCGGAGCGATCTCCGGTACCCACCTGCAACCGCCTGCGATTGGAATACTCGGTATCCTGCTGCTCGCGCTGCAATTCATACAAGCGCGATTTCAGCACGCGCATCGCCTTTTCGCGGTTCTGAATTTGACTGCGCTGATCCTGACTGGTCACCACCAAACCGGTCGGCAGGTGGGTAATGCGCACTGCGGAATCGGTTCGGTTGACGTGCTGACCGCCCGCGCCGGACGCGCGGTAGGTATCGATGCGCAGGTCGGCGGGGTTGATCTCCACTTCCACATCCTCCGCCTCGGGCAGCACCGCCACCGTCGCGGTAGAGGTATGAATGCGTCCAGCGGATTCGGTTACCGGCACGCGCTGCACGCGGTGCACGCCTGATTCAAATTTAAGCTTTTGGAACACGTTGCGCCCTTGAATCAGCAGCGTGCTCTCCTTCAGTCCGCCCAGCTCGGTGGAACCGTCCTCAATGAGCTCCGCGGTCCAACCCTGCCGCGCGGCATAGTGGCTGTACATTCGCAAAAGCTGCGCGCCAAACAGACCCGCCTCGTCGCCGCCCGCGCCGGCGCGCACCTCCAATATGGCGTTGCGCGAATCGTCCGGATCCTTCGGCAGCAGCGCGATGCGCGCCTCGCGCGTCAGCTCGGGCAGCTGCGCTTCCAGCGCTTCTACCTCTTCCACCGCCATATCTCTGAGTTCGGGATCCTCCAGCATTTCCCGCGCAGCTTCCAAATCGTTCAGCAGCTTGCGATAGCGCACCGCGAGCTCGTTCAAATCGCTCAGTTCGCTATGCTCGCGCATGAGGCGCGTGAACAGCGGCGTGTCGGATATGACCTCCGGACGAGTAATCTGTATGGAAAGCTCTTCAAAGCGCCCTTCCACCGCCTCCAACTGACGAGCGATGCGCTCCTGTTCATTATAATTGCCCTGCATATTACACACTCCTCGCCCAAACCACTCTGGCAATGCCGTTTAAATCGTCAATTACGCCGCTGTCCACGCAGCGCAGATGCTTCCGCAGCAGTGCGAGCACAGCTTCCGCCTCGCCCGCACCCACCTCCAAATACACCGCGCCGTCCGGCAGCAGGTGCCGCGGCGCCTCTTGCGCGATGCGACGGTAGAAATCGAGTCCATCCGCGCCGCCATCCAGCGCCAATACGGGTTCTGCCTGAACCTCCCGCTGCAAATGGCTCAATTCCTCCGTAGGAATATAGGGAGGATTGGAGGCGATAATATCAAACCGCTCTTTCCCTACGGCGCGAAACAGATCGCCGTGGCGGAACTCCGCCTCCACGTTGAGCAGGCGCGCATTGCGGTGCGCAACCTCCAGCGCGTCGCGGCTGATATCTGTGAGCGTAACCTCCGCCTTTGGCGCGAGCGTTTTCAGCGACAATCCAATCGCGCCGGAGCCTGTGCACAAATCGAGCACCTTAGGCGCTTCCAGCGCGCGCACGGCAACCACCAACGCCTCAACCAACGTTTCAGTATCCTGCCGAGGAATCAGCACACGACCATCTACCTCGAAACGAAGCCCCATGAAGCTGGCGCTGCCCAGTATGTATTGCACCGGTTCCCCCGAAGCGCGGCGCGCGAGCAATCGGTTCAGCGTATCGAGCGTATCGCGATCAATGGCGCGGTCCAGCTGAAAGTGAAGCTCGGCGTGCGTCAAGCGCAGCACATCCTCCGCCATCCATCGGCTGTCAATCTGCGGGTCCGGACAACCGGAATCCTGCAGCGTCTGCCGCGCGTGATTCAGCCATTCTCCAACAGTCATTGCGGTCACGCTCCTTCGGCGGACCTGCGGTTCCGCGTTAAATCGTTATCGCGAGCGGTATGAAAAGCGCATACCGCCACTTCAATCATTTGGTTATGCGGCTCTATGGTAAATAGCTGCTGCAATAGGTGCAGCGGGGCGCGCAGTTCGGAAAGCGTCGTACCCGGGCGCGCGTTTTCTACCGGCAATATGAATTCGTTCAACACGGCGCATATGGCGAAAAAAATAGCGATTCTTCCGCCCACGCCATAGAGAGGAGTGCCCGGGCGCACAAATGCGTATGCAGCGATCGAAAGCATGGCCGCCGCGAGCACAAATGCGCCGTCGCTGCGGTCGGTCAGGCGCGAAGAGAGCAACGCCTCTTCATGGGTGACCTCCTCGCCGTAGGCTTCGTATGCGTTCAGTACCTTACCCATCGCCCCGCGATACATACACAGCCGATTGATGACTCGCAGCCGCGCCGTCATAAACGTGCACAGTACCACGCCCAGCATACGAAACATACAACAAATACCGTTCACCAGCGCGCGGGGAAGATCCGGTACCATGCCCAGCAGCCATTCCACCAGCATAGGCATCCCCAGCATGGTGCAAGCTACAATTAGGGGCAGCAGCAACGCCGATCCAAACGCCGCAAGTGTTTGCGGATGTGTGCGAAACAGCTCTGCAAAACGCTTCGATATCCGCTTGCCACGAATGGCGCGCTGCGGTTCCAACGCGGCGGAATCGTTCAAACCGCCCAAAAGGTCGTTGAGCGCCCAAAGCGGGCGCAACGCGCCGCGCAGCAGCGGTATGCGTCCCAGCGTTCTGCGCAGAAAGTGACTCTGCTGGCGCACGTGCACCGCAATATCACGACTCTCCGTTCGCACCGCGCACACCGTTGCCGTGCCGATACGGAAGCGCACGCCTTCCGCTACCGGAACGCCCTGTATGCCCGACAACGCCCGTCTGGAACCCATTCCGCATTCCTCCGTTCGATGGTTGCACAATTGGTAAAAAAGAAAAAATCCGATGCGCTCCGCATCGGTTGAACAAAAACGTTGAGAAGCGCAATGCGGCAAAGGCATCGGAAGAGCTGCGCTCTTCCGATGCCTCCGGATTGCTACATACCGTAGCGCTTCTTGAAGCGATCCACGCGTCCGCCGGTATCGACCAGCTTCTGCTTACCGGTATAGAAAGGATGGCACTTGGAGCAGATATCCACGCGCATCTCCTTCTTCACCGAGCCCGTCTCGAAGGTCTCGCCGCAGATGCAGCGCACCACCGCTTTGCCGTAATTCGGATGGATGTTTTCTTTCATGGTTTTCACCTCACTCTAACCGGACTGTGCGGCCTCCGATGTGCCGGGCATCCGATTAATCACAAATCTCATTATATCATCGACCGAAACCACATTCAAGGACTTTCGTGGATTTTTACATTGCCGCCGGAATTGCCTCACAACATAAAACGCGCCGGAAGATCGTTCTTCCGACGCGTCAACGCAGCCGATGGTCGCAATTATTTCCTTTTGCGCATTCCTTCCAATATACGGCTGAAGCCGGGAATGGCGGCGATTAAGCAAGCGATCACCGCTTCCACGCCCAGATAGGCGATATTGTAGCCCATGGAATAAATGAGCGCGTTTTGCTCGCCCGCGTATTCCGCAAAGAACACCACGCCGGAGAGTACCGCCATAATAAAGCGACCCAAGTAACCCAGCAGCACGCCCACAATCAATTTGGCATACAGCTCTTTGCCGGGCAGCAGCAGCGCCAGACAGCTCAGCGCGACCGCGCCAAACGCCATGGGATAATCCACCAGCAGCTGGATGGGATGAATGACGTACGGATCTTCAATAATCTGCAAAAAACCATATGCACAGCCCACTACGATGCCCTTCATGGGACCGAACGCCATTGCAAACATGATGAGCGGCAACAGCGACGCGGGGGTTACCGAACCGCCCTGCGGCATACGGAACAGCTTGATCATAGACAGCACGAAGCTCATCGCAATGCACATAGCCGCGTAGGCCACGTGGCGGCTGGTCCACTTTTCACGCTTCTGCAGGCAGATGACCAGCAGCATGGCGACCAGCAAAATCACAATGGTCACAATATAGCGACCGATGCCCGCGGTATCCTCAATGGACCTGAACAGGCTGATGAGCGTAAGTACGAGCGCCGCGCCGAAGCACGCCACTACGGCGGCAATGCGCGTACCCGTCCACTTCGCGTTCTTCTGCACGCATATCGCAATGCCCAGCGCCAACAGCGCAATAATCAATACAATAGTAGTGACGCTCAGTTCCTTAAAGCCGCCGAACGCCTTCTGCGCCCAGCTTTCAGGCGCTTCCTCAGCCTCCTGCACAGCCTCTTCCGCTGATTCTTCCAGCGACTGGCTCGCTTCTTCTACCGCTTCTGCGGCTTCCTCAGCGGTCTCGGCAGCTTCTTCCGTCATTTCCTCCACGGTCTGGGCGACTTCCTGTACCGTTTCCTCCACAGCGTCCGCCGCGTCCTGCGCCGTCTCCGCGCATACAGGCAGAATCGCCATGAGCAGCGCCAAAATCAGCGCTGCGAGCAGTTTCCACGTCTTGTTCATGTGCAACACTCCTTTCGCTTTCCGCAAAAGAAACCCGTATGCAGAAAGTGCATACGGGAAACGGACGCTGAACGCCTGCGTTCAGTCGCTCCGCTTCCCTACGGTGGGATTATCCACTTCAGGTTCCAAGGGACAGGATATATTTATCCATCTCAGCCACATTCGGGCGCCCCCAGCGGTTAGTATTATTGTAGTCGCCATACGCGCTCCTGTCAAGCAAAGAAATGAGTCAAATGCGCCCATATGCGTAAAACCCGCTTCCTCCGATTCAACGATTGAATCCCCAACATATTGATGTTATAATAGAAATAACCACATCACTGAAATCTGGAGGATTTCATGGAACGATTTTACGGTTTTGATTTGGGCGACGCGGAGAGCGCAGTTTCCCGATTGGGCAGAGCTTCCGATGGGGTACCGGAAATTTTGCCTGTGCAGGACGCGAAGAGCTTTATCACCGCCTATGCGCAGCTGGACAACGGTACGTTGATGATTGGCGAAGGCGCGTGCTACAATACGCAGGCGGTATACCGCACACTGCGCTTCAAAAGTCGCTTTTTAACCGACCCACAGAGCGCAAAGGATGTGCGCCGCTTTGCCTCGGGCGTGCTGAACGAGCTGCGGCAGGAGGGCAATCTCAGCGAAGGTGAGGACTGCTGCTTCTACATCGGCTGTCCCGCAGGCTGGAATAAAGCCGACCGCGAGCGCTACCGCCGCATATTCGAGGACGCGGGCTATCCCCCCGCCAGAATCATATCCGAATCGCGCGCGGCGCTGGTCAGCGCCTGTCAATCGCGCCACTTTCAGGTGGGTTACGATATTATGCAAAAGCCCGTGCTGGTAGTGGACGTAGGCTCCTCTACCACGGATTTTGCATACATACTGGGAGGCAAGGAGGTAGAGCTGCAAACCGCGGGCGAGGTGGCGTTTGGCGGCGGCATGATGGACGAACTGATATTGGACGCCTCCATTGCTCAAAGCGCCGATTCTTCGCGCCTGCGCAAGGTTCTGCGCGATAATCCACTGTGGTACAGCTACTGCGAATTTTCCGCCCGCCGTTTAAAGGAAAAGTACTTTTCCGATGAGGAATACTGGCGAACCAATGCTCTGAGCAAGACCATACGCCTGCTCAATGATCCCACGCTGCGGCTTTCGCTGCGCATGGACGAGAAGATCGCCGATCAGGTACTGCATAAGGGCGCGCCGCTGTTGGGCGGAAAATCATTCGAACAGGTATTCATTGAAAGCTTGGAATCGGCGCGGGCGCACATACAGGATCAGCTGCCGGAATTGGTATTTCTGACCGGCGGCGTTTCTAAAATGCCCGCCGTGAAGGACTGGTGCGCGCAGGTCTTCCCCGAAGCGGTGGTGATTACCGGCGCGGAACCCGAATTCTCCGTAGCGAGGGGACTCGCATGGAGCGGACGAATTGACGAAGAGCTGCGCGCGTTTCGCCGCGAAGTACAGGACTTTATAGACACCAACGCCGTAAACCGCATTGTGGAATCGCGCATTGACGAGCTGTACCGCAAGATGGTGGACACTCTGGTAGAGCCTATACTGATGGAGGTTGCGCTGCCGGTGTTCGACCGCTGGCGCGATAATGAGATTCGCAGGCTCTCGGACATTGACGGCGTAATGAAAACCGAGATTGAAGCGTGGCTGCATTCCGACCGCGCGCAGGCGCTATTGGTAAAGCCCATTTCCGAATGGCTCAAGCCCATCGCCTACGAAATTGAAGATCGGACCATGCCCATTTGCGTAAAGCACAACGTGCCCTACCGCGCGCTCAGTCTTTCTTCGTACCTTTCGCTCTCCGATATCAGCATACAAATCGAGGCAAAGGACGTATTCGCCGTAGAAGGCATGACGTGGCTGATCAACACCATTATTTCCGTAATTGTAGGGTTGATTTGCGGCGGCAGCGGGCTCGCAATCGTATCCAGCGGCATTTCAGGCATCGTCGCGGGCACCATACTTTCACTGCTGGTACTGTTTCTCGGAAAAGACAAGATGCAGGAAGCGTTTATGAAGGTAGACGTACCCAAGCATTTGAGAAAGCTCGTACCGCGCGGACACTTTGAAGCGAGGCTTGGAAAGGTACTGGGAGAGGTACAGGCGAACTTCTACAACAGCTTGGAAGAGGAGAAGAACGCCGAAATTACCAAACGGCTTGCGCAGGAGATTGCCGACCAGATCGAACAATGCCTGTTCAAAATGGCGGAAATTGTGGAAATTCCCTTATAGTATCAAACGAGCGAGCGGGACAGCTCCAATCGGAACCGTCCCGCTCGCATATTGTTTCTCTTTATTCCAAAATAAACTTTTGAAAGGTCTTCTTGCCCTTTTTCACGATCACGCCCTCGGAAAGCTGCTCCGCGGTAAAGGCATAATCCACATCGGAAATCTTTTCATCATTCACGGAAACGCCGCCCTGCTGAATCGCCTTGCGGGCTTCGCCGTTGGACTTGGTCATTCCCGCTTTGGTCATCCACGAAAGCAGGCGCGCGTCCTGTGCAAGCGCATCCTGCGAAACCGTCGTTGTCGGCACATTGCCGCCCTGCGCTCCGCCGCCAAACAGCGCTTCCGCCGCCGCCTGCGCCTTCTGCGCCTCTTCCTCGCCATGAATCAGCTTGGTCACCTCGAAGGCAAGCACGCGCTTGGCTTCGTTAATGGCGCTATCCTTCAAAGAGCCCAAACGGCGCACTTCGTCCATGGGCAGGAAGGTGAGCAGACCCAAGCACTTCTCCACATCCTGATCATCTACATTGCGCCAGTACTGGTAGAAATCGTACGGGGAACACTTATTCGCATCCAGCCAGAGCGCGCCCTTTTCGGTCTTACCCATCTTCCGCCCATCGTGGGTGAGCAGAAGCTTAAAGGTGAGCGCGAAAGCGGGCTTCTGATCCTTGCGACGAATCAAATCCGCGCCGGAGAGCATATTGCTCCACTGGTCGTCGCCGCCCGTCTGCAAAATACAATTATAGCGGTGGTTCAACTGCAAAAAGTCGTACGACTGCATGAGCATATAGTTGAACTCAAGGAAGGTCAAGCCTCGCTCCAAACGCTGCTTGTAGCATTCGGCGGTAAGCATACGGTTTACCGAGAAGAGCGAGCCGACCTCGCGAAGGAAATCAATGTAATTGAGCGTGCGCAGCCAGTCGGCGTTATTGACGATCAGCGCGCAGTTTTCCCTGCTCTGATCAAAATCGAGAAAGCGGGACATCTGCTTTTTGAAGCACTCTACGTTGTGGTCAATATCTTCTACTGTAAGCACCTTGCGCATATCACTCTTGCCGGAGGGATCTCCGATCATTCCGGTCCCGCCGCCCATTAGCGCGATGGGCTTATGTCCCGCGCGCTGCAGGTGCGCCATCGCCATAATTGGAATATAATGACCGATATGCAGCGAATCGGCGGTAGGATCGAAGCCGGTGTAGAAGGTCACCATGCCCTCGTCGAACGCCTTACGAAGATCCTCTTCAAACGTCACCTGCGCGATAAAGCCGCGCTCTTTCAAAATATCATACGCATTCATTTTGCCGTTTCCTCCATTGATATAAATTGATTGAATTGGAGCGATTATTGCGCCGCGTCGCACAGTACTCTGCCCAAGCGCTCCATACCCTCTTCGATCACCGGAATTTCGCACATGGAAAAATTCAAGCGGATGGTGTTGGAATGACCGCCTTCCGGATAGAAGTGTGTGCCCGCCACATACGCGACGTTCGCATCCACCGCCGACTGGAATACCTTGCTCGCGTCCAGCGGCTCGGGCAGCTCCGCCCATACGAACAGACCGCCCTGCGGCAGGGTATGCTTCGTGCCTTGCGGGAAGTGTTTAAAGCCCTCCAGCATGGCGTTCAGCTGGGCGCGATAACCCGCGCAAATGCGCTCCAGATGCGCCGGCATGAGCCCTTCGCGCAGATATGCGTCAATAATCGCCTGCACCAGCATGGGCGAATGCACATCCGCCGACTGCTTACCGATTACCATCTTACGCAGCAGCGTTGGATTGGCGACCGCCGCGCCAAGGCGCAAGCCGGGAGCGACGTACTTGGAAAAGCTGGACATATATACCACCCAACCCTCCTCGTCAAAGGACTGAATCGCCGGAAGCGGATCGCCTGAGTAACGCAAATCGCGATATGGATCATCCTCGGCAATAACGACGCCGTAGCGGTTCGCCAGCTCCGCCAGCGCCTTGCGGCGCTCCAAGCTCAAGGTGATGCCGGTGGGGTTCTGGAAGGTTGGAATTACGTACATGAGCTTGGGATGATGCTTTTGAATGAGCTTTTCCGCCTCTTCCACGATCACGCCGTCGGAATCCGTGGGCATGGATACGATCTTGGCGTTATATTCGCGCATTGCCTGAATCGCGCCTAGGAAGGTCGGGCTTTCGCAAAGCACCACGTCGCCCGGGTTCACCAAGGCTTTGAGCAGCAAATCGAACGCCTGCGTGCCGCCCTGCACCGGCAGCACGGTTTCGGCGCTGCACTTTACGCCCGCGGTTCCTAAAAACTGCGCCGCGCTTTCGCGGAAGGGATAAAAACCGTCCGTCGCGCCATACTGCAAAAGACTCGTGCCGTATTGAGAGAGCACCTGATCGCTCAGTCGCGCGATTACGTCCGGCTCCAATGCGCTGTTGGAGGGATTGCCTCCGGCAAAGGAGATCATGCCCGGCTTGGCGAGCAGCTTGAATACCTCGCGGATGGCGCTGCCGTTGATGCCCTTCATATGCTCCGCGAATTGTGCCTCGGTAAATTTCATATGCATATCCTCCCTGACATATAAAAAGTCGCCCGCCCAATTCGGGAAGGCGACGAAACAGACGCGGTACCACTTCCATTCGCCGTATCGCCAGCGATACGACCTCCTGCGCGCGATCACGGGCGCAACCGAACCGGACTACTCCGTTCCTCCGGTCGGCTCAGGGGCGTACTTCACCAGAGCCGCGCCGCGATCTTACACCAACCGATCGCTCTCTAAACGACGCGTCGCCCAAGCTACTCTTCCCTTCATTGCCTTTACGGGATTATGATAACACACGCGAAAACCGCCTGTCAAGCGCATGAACGGACGAATGGAGTATGGACGATACGTAAAATATTCTATCGCTCCGCTCTACAGCTCCAGCTCTCCCTCGTATACCAGCCGCGCATTGCCGGTAAGCGTTACCCGATTCGGCGAAACGCGCACGGTGAGCAAGCCGCCCTTCACGTATACATTTACATCCGTACCCATGGCGCAGTATCCATTTTCCACCGCGGCAACGACCGCCGCGCAGGCGCCGGTGCCGCACGCCATGGTTTCGCCGCTGCCGCGTTCGAAGCATCGCATACGCAGGGTGGTGCGGTTCACCACGCGCACAAATTCCGCGTTGACGCGCTCCGGAAAGATATCGGCGTTTTCAAAGCGCGGTCCGAGCGTTTCCAGATTCAGCGTATCCACCTTGTCGGTAAATACTACGCAATGCGGGTTGCCCATAGATACGCAGGTAACGCTCCATAGCTCGCCCGCGATTCGCACGGGGTAGTGAATTGCCCGCCGCACCGGAAGCGTACAGGGCAAATCCGCCGTATCCAAACTGGCGGGACCCATATCCACCTCGGCGGAGGATACGCGCCCAAACTGCGTATATACCTTCAATTGGCGAACGCCGCTCGCCGTTTCAATGGTCATACTCTCCCGCGATACCCGCCCCGTATCGTGCAGCAGCTTCGCCGCGCAGCGAATGTAGTTGCCCGCCATGCGCCCTTCCGAGCCATCGCGGTTGTAAACGCGCATTTTCGCATCGGCAATGTCGGAGCGCTCCAACAATACAACGCCATCCGCGCCCACGCCCGTATGGCTCCCGCACAGCTCCACGCAAAGCGATTCCGGACTGGTGATTGCGCCGTCTTCATTGAAGAAAAATATCGCGTCGTTGCCCGAACCCTCCATTTTATAAAAGCGCAGGCGTTGGCGTTCGGAGCGCATATGGTTCAAATCGACCAGCTCGGTATTCTCCTGCGTGTAACGGCTGGCGATGATATCCGCCAGCGCGTTTGCCGTATCCAGCGATGTCAGACAGGCAATACCCAGCTGCAGCGCCTTGCGGTGCAGGGCGATGTAATCGTTCATGGTCGCGTCCAGCAACGCGCCGGTATAGAGTATGTAGTGAATCGCGCCGCTTTCCAGAAGCGCGTTGGTCGACGCGGTTTCGGATATATCGTCCACGGGAACCACCGGTATGCCCAGCGTAGCGATGCTTTGCGCAGTGCCCCTTGTGGCGTAGATGCGGCAGCCCAGATCATAGAGCTTGCGCGCGATGCCCAGCGCTTCGAGATAATCATACTCGTCCACGCTAATCAGCACGCCCGTCTCCTCGCCCGGCGCGGGCAGGCGAACCCCCGCCGAAACCAGCCCCTTGAAGAGCGCCTCGGCGGTATCCTTGCCAATGCCCAATACCTCGCCGGTCGACTTCATTTCAGGACTTAGGTAACTGTTGGCATCCGTCAGCTTTTCAAACGAGAAAACCGGCACCTTCACCGCGCAGTAGGGCGGTACGCGCCACAGCCCCGTACCGTATCCCAGCGCTTTGAGCTTGTGACCCACCATTACGCGCGATGCCAGATCCACCATGGGCACGCCGGTCACCTTGCTGATATACGGTATGGTGCGAGAGGCGCGGGGATTGACCTCAATCACGTACAGCTCGCCATGGTGAATGAGATACTGAATGTTCACCAATCCCTTAGTGCCCAGCGCGAGCGCCAGCCGGACGCTGCTCTCCACCACCGTTTCCAGCATTTTATCCGTGAGGTTATACGGCGGATATACCGCGATCGAATCGCCAGAATGCACGCCGGCGCGTTCCACATGCTCCATTACGCCCGGAATTAGTACGTCCGTTCCATCGGATATCGCATCTACCTCCAGCTCAATGCCCGGCAGGTACTGATCGACCAGCACGGGGTTTTCAATGTGCCCCTGCAATATGCGATTCATGTACTTTTCCACATCGGCGCGCTGTCTTGCGATCACCATATTTTGACCGCCAATCACGTAGCTGGGGCGCAGCAGCACGGGGTAGCCCAACGCCTCGGCAGCGTTTAGCGCTTCTTCCATGCTCTTTACGCCCATGCCGCGCGGACGACGAATGTGGAATTGCTCCAACAGCGCGTCGAAGCGTTCGCGGTCCTCGGCAATATCAATGCCTTCGGCGGAGGTTCCCAATATGGGAATGCCCGCCTCGCTCAGCGCCTGCGTGAGCCGAATGGCGGTTTGTCCGCCAAACGCCACCACCACGCCCACCGGATGCTCCACCGCGACGATGCGCAGCACGTCTTCGGGCGTGAGCGGTTCAAAATAGAGCCTGTCGGCGGTATCGTAATCCGTAGATACGGTCTCGGGATTGTTGTTCACAATCACCACGTCGTAACCCAAACGCTTGAGCGTCCACACACAATGCACCGAGGAATAATCAAACTCGATGCCTTGACCAATGCGGATGGGACCGCTGCCCAGCACGATGACTACGGGTTTTCCGCTGCGCACGTGCGCGCGGGCCTCGCATTCGCCGTCAAAGGTAGAGTAGAAATAGGGCGTTTCCGCATCGAACTC
This sequence comes from Clostridia bacterium, assembly GCA_017460585.1. Lineage (GTDB taxonomy): Bacteria > Bacillota > Clostridia > Christensenellales > Aristaeellaceae > Faecivicinus. The sequence continues at coordinate 477 of JAFUAR010000010.1, read as the reverse complement.
CGCGCCGCAGGTATCCACCATTTTGAAGGCGCCTTGCGCGCGCATGGGCAGCCCTGCGCCGCTCAGGCGTTCAAGCGCCGCGTCCGGATAGCCCAGACGCTTGCCCTCCAAATACGTATCTTCATTCAGACCCGATGAAATGCGCTCTTCGAAACGCGCAAGCTTTTGCAGCTTTGCGAGGAACCAGCGGTCAATGCGGGTAAGCTCATGCAGAGACTCCACGTTCCAGCCGCTCTTCAACGCCTCAAACAGCGTAAATAGGCGCAGATCGTCCACGCGGGTCAGGCGCTCCTTGAGGGGCGCGTCATCCGCAGGGGCTTTATTCAGCGTATCCAAGCCGATCTCCGCGCCGCGCACCGCCTTCATGAGCGCCATTTCAAAGCTGTTCGCAATTGCCATAACCTCGCCGGTCGCCTTCATCTGCGTACCGAGCTTACGGCTGGCTCCCGCAAACTTATCAAAGGGCCACTTGGGCAG
>JAFUAR010000080.1 GCA_017460585.1 Clostridia bacterium | reverse complement strand
GGATACAGTAGGGAAGTATGAACGTGCTATAAAGGAATACATCCAGAATCAGTTGCAGGAAGATATAATGAATGACCAAATAAGTATGAAAGAGCTCATTGACCCGATTACGGGTGAGCCAGAGAAGAAAGGCAAATAATGATAGCCCCCGAGTAGGGGGCCGCAAGTAATTACAGTGTGGTTGTCAGATACTTCGATGCCCTCTTAAGAGGGCTACCACTAGTGATAAGCCCTTATAGGGCTTGGTCAAACCACCCGTTCAACGGGTGGTTATGACTTGTACTTTGAAGGGTGCGCATTTGTCGCCCGCCGCCCGTTGTGCTATAATCTATAGTGTTTTTTACGCCATGTCCAAAGCCCAAACGTATGACCGGCATACGCCGGCGCCGGTCGCTCAGGCGGGTCTTTTTAATGGATGCATCCGGCAACGATGCTTCCAAGCGACGATTTCTTACCCCTAAGCGGCGGAAGCATTTGAAAGCCGACTTGCCGCAGGGGCGGGCGGCTGAGCTGGAGGGCGGAGCTATGGGTTCCGCCGCCAGAGCCGCGGAATTTGCGAAATGGATCGACCAAACGACCCCAGAAGGGCGAAGGCGCGGCGGAACACAAACTAACCGGATGCTGAAACAGAGGGATTGATACGGAGAAATGGGGAGCGGGGAATGGAAATTGCGGATGAGATCATTCGTTACCTGAAGGAGACCTATTCGCCCAAGGCGATTATTGTGTATGGCTCGTTTGCCGACGGAAGCGCGAATGCGCACAGCGATTTTGACGCGCTGGTGATTGCGGACCACGTTCAGCGGCACGATGCGTCGGTCATAGGCGGCATACCGCTGGATGTATTTGTTGAACCCATCGACGCCCTGCGCGCGGAGCTTCATCCCGAGGATTTTGTACAAATTTGGGATGGGAAAATCGTTCTGGACACCCACGGAATCGCCGCCCGTTTGCAGGCGCAGGTGCGCGCCTTCCTAGAGCGCGCGCCGAAAAAGACCGCCGATGAAATTGAGCAGGAGATTGGCTGGTGTGAAAAGATGCTGCTTCGAGCCGAGCGCAATGACGCCGAAGGGCTTTACCGCTGGCATTGGCTGCTGACGGACAGTCTGGAAATCTACTGCGATGTGAAGGGCTTGCCATATTTCGGTCCGAAAAAGGCATTGCGCCGCATGGAACAGAGCGACGCGGAGGCGTTTCGGCTGTACGCGAAGGCGCTCAGTGCGTTGGAGCGGGACAGCCTAAGGGAGTGGGTCGCCTATTTGCGGCGGGCGGGCTCCGCTTTGCGACCGCGGGACTTGTGAAGAGGGGGAGAAGAAGGTGCGGACCTATTCTCAAGAGGAGCGGGAATTCTTAAAGCGCCACCGCTATACGGAGGCGGTGATTCTGGGGCATCGCCTGCGCTATTGCCTGAGCGGGGCGGAAAACGCGCGCGCCATGGTACTGATGAACGGGCTGGAAATGCAGCAGATGTTCATGCGCTACGTGGAGGCGTTCGAAAACGAATACAGAATGCTGCTGATCGAATACCCTACGGACACCAAGAGCAACGACGAACAGCTTTCCGTGATTCACAGCCTAGTGCAGGCGCTGCGCATCGAGCGGCCGATCATCGTGGGCGCGAGCGACGGCGGAATGCTGGCGCAGCTGTACATTCGAAAATATCAGGACGGCTTTGCCCTAATCCTCATGGCGACCGTTACGCTGGATTCGGAGTATCTCGAGCCGGACAGAAAGCGACCATGGCTGACGGGCGCGCTCACTGCGGCGCTCAGGCTCGTGCCGTGGAGGCTGTCCGCTCGGCTGCTGCTCGGCAAGGTGAATACCTACTACGCGGACGAAACGGAGGCGGAGAGGGCGTACGGCGCGAGCTTTTTCCAAATGATCGCCGCCGATCGCCGCAGCAAGCAAAAGCTGATTCATTCGTTTCGAATGGTCGGCGCGCTCATTCACGAGCCGCTTCTCAAGACCTCGGACTTCGACTGCGTGCGCGGGCGCATTCTCCTATTGCAGCCGGAAAACGATATATTTTCCAAAAACGATCAGAAAACCCTTGAAGCGCTGCTGCCGGAGCCCAAGGCGCATACAATGCGGGGCGGTCACCACGGACCGTGGGTTTTGCAGGACGAATATATTTCGAAAATTCGGGATTTTTTGGATAGGATTGGCTGAAAGCGAAGGAATTTGGGAAAGGGATATTGCGCGGCTTAACAGCGAATACGCGGCGCGCTGAGCGCAGCTAGAACGAAGTCGTAAATCTCGCTGGCAAATTAGAGCGGTATGTGGTATGATCTTGGTGGCATTCAGTAAAATCCGGAGTGGAAACGCATGGAATTGCAAAATAAGCTGGGGCTGAGCGGCGCGGCGTTTGAAGACGCCGAGGAGCGCATCAGCAAGCAAAGGGCGAAGGAATTGTTTGAAAGCGGCGCGCTGGACGCCCTTGAAGCAGGGACGTACGCCAGCCTGCAGGCGATTCATCGCCGATTGTTTGAGGAGATCTACGCCTTTGCGGGGGAAACGCGCAAGCTGAATATATCCAAGGGCGGCTTCCGCTTTGCCTCCGCCATCTATCTGGACGAGGCGCTTGCGCAGATTAGCGCAATGCCGCAGCGCACTTTTGATGAAATCGTTGCCAAATACGTGGAAATGAACATTGCGCATCCCTTTTTGGAAGGGAACGGGCGCAGCACGCGCATATGGCTCGACGCGATTTTGAAAAAGGAATTGGGCAAGGCGATCGATTGGAGCAGGGTGGAGCGCGAGGACTACCTGCTGGCGATGGAGCGCAGCCCCGTGCGGGACACAGAGCTTCGTCTGCTTCTGAAAGCGGCGCTGACAGATCAAACCAATGACCGCGCCCTATTCATGCGCGGCATTGACGCAAGCTATGGCTATGAGGGCTATGGGCGCTATAGAACGGAGGAATTGTAAGCGCCGAACCGATAGGAAAATGCGATAGGCGCAAGGCGAATAGAACTTTCCTATGGTTGGATAACGATTTTTGGAATGACTCAAAACCCCTCCCGCGCATTGACTTTGGCGCGGGGGCGTGATACAATTCGGGGCACAGTCGCGTTGGAGAGCTTCCAAACGCGCTGCGCCGACAAAACAGATTTGAGGCGCGACCTGCGGTGACTGCCGCGGGGAGCGCCTCGTTTGTTTTATTTGGCGGCATTCGCCCGCGCCGCGATCTGCAGCACCCGCGAACGGGCGAGGCTACCCACCGCAACGAGACTACCCACCCAATCGATGGAATAGGAGATTGAAGAACATGAAAAAGAATCGCATTGTACTGTCCGTAGTGCTGGCGTTGGCGCTGGTATTGACCGCCGCGCTGCCCGCGTTTGCCGAAACCGAGGCGCTCTACCACATCACCATTCCCGGCAAGGGCGGCTCCCTGTGCAACTCCCCCACCTACGTCGCCTATGAGAAGGGCTTCTTCGCCGAAGAGGGCATCGACGTAGAGCTGATTACCTCCGACTTCGAGCCTTCCAAGATCGGTCTGAACAACGGCACCATTTCCACCGTCAACGGCGACTTCCAGTTCTTCCCCGCCATTCAGGAGGGCATTGGAATGTCCATTGTAGACGGTCTGCATCAGGGCTGCATTAAGGTAGAGGTGCTGCCGGATTCCGAATTCCAGAGCGCCGAGGACCTGCGCGGCAAGAAGATCGGCGTAGACGAAATCGGCGGCACGCCCCATCAGGTAGCGCTGCTTTGGCTGGCGCGCAACGGCATTTCCGACACGGAAGTGGAATTCCTGCCCTTTAACGACGGCACCTTGGAAGTGGAAGCTCTGAAGCAGGGCGCCATCGACGCCGCGGCGCTGTGGGATCCCTACGCCAGCGTAGTGGAAAATCAGGGCGAGGGTCGCGTGCTGCTGGATATCGGTAAAGACGAACCCTTCGCGGGCCACTACTGCTGCTTCCTGTACGCCTCCAACAAGATCATCGAAGAGCAGCCGGAGCTCATCGCCGCCGAGCTGCGCGCCTACCACAAGGCGCAGCAGTGGATCGCCGAGAACCCCGACGAGGCGGTTCAGCTGGTGACCAGCGCGGGCTACGTCGCCATTGAAGATCTGGAGCTGGCGGAGGCGCTGGTGAAGGCGTACTCCTACCCGAACCACGGGCACAACGAGAACGTGGTGGATATTAAGGCGGACGTGGAGTTCTTCGCGCAGGCGCTGTACGATGTGGGCTTCCTCACCGACGAGCCGGCGGAGTTCGCCGAAAAGGCGTATGCCGAAATCGACCTGAATCTGGGTCTGTAATTCACAAGGGTTTCATTCCTCTCTTCTCTTTGGGCAAAGCCGCGCGCGGCGGGCGCTTCCAAAGCGCGCAGGCGGCGCCCGCGAACCCCGGACGGGCGAATACCCCTCCGCTTGTTCGGGGTTCTATTCACCCCTTTTCAGGTTACTGTTCAGCCTACGGCTTCACAGTAACGTGGACGGGGGACACGTCCCATATGCACTAACTTATTATTGATAAATTACTAAGTCTCTGGTATAATAAGCATATAATATG
>JAFUAR010000009.1 GCA_017460585.1 Clostridia bacterium | reverse complement strand
TGAAAACCCTTTCGGGTTTTCAACCTTGCCACCCCCTCAGGTTTTGCTGAAATCGCTACGCGATTTCCGGGCGCAAAACCTGCAAGGAAGCGGACACTTGGTCCGCGTCCTCGCGGCGTACACGCCGCCGCTGCGGTTTGAAAGTCGGGGGTTGTGACCCCCGACACCCCCATGGGTGAATAGTAACGAACTTTTGCCTGAACGAGCGGTTTTTATTCTATTTTCTCATTGTGGCAGGCGCGCGAATTTGGTATAATCAATAATAGATTGGAATTGCGCGCATCCGGCGCAAGAGCGAAGGGGAGAATCAAGGTGAAGCGGAGAAAGCGAAACGGCACTATGCTAATGGCGCTGCTGGGCGGCATACTGGTGGCGGTTATACTGGTGGTCGGCACTTTTTGGACGGGTAGAACCGCCACGCGCGATACCGAGCAGGCGGTGCGTTCCGTCAGCCTGCTGTTTTTGGATGAGCTCGCGATTCGTCGGGAACAGGTGGTCGCGGATACCCTGAACGATAATATAGACATCATCCACATCGCCATCGATCTCATGACCAACGAGGATTTGAGCGATCTGGAGCATCTGCAGGCGTATCAGGCGCGTATGAAGCTGCTGTTTCATTTGGAGCGCTTCGCGTTTGTGGATACGAAGGGGCTCATTTATACCGCGCTCGGCGCGCAGATGGATATCGACCAATACGCTTTTGACTATTTGACCCTGTCTCAGCCGGATATCTCCATCAAGAATCCGGGCGCGTCCGATATGAAGGTCGTCATCGCCGTACCGACAGACCACATTCCCTTCAATGGAGAGGAGCTCGTGGTGTGCTTCATGGAAATGGATGTGAACGTGATGCTGCAGGGCATATCGCTCACCTCCCAAGATGAAGACGCGACCTTCTGCAATATATATACGGAAGATGGGGTAGCGCTGAGCGGCACGGTGCTGGGCGGTCTGGCGGAAGAAAATAACCTGCTGGAAGCGCTGGCGCAGGCCGATTTCGAGCCGGAGTATTCGCTGGAAGGCTTCGCCGCCGATTTTGCCGAGGGCAGAAAGGGCGCGGCCGCCTTTACCTATAACGGCATTCAGGAAATACTGAGCTATATTCCCATTGATAATACGAACTGGATGCTGACCTACCTCATTCGCGAAAGCGTAATCAGCGATCAAATCGCCTCCGTTTCGGATGGCATCATCCAGTGCAGCCTTGCGCAGTCCGTACTTACCGCGCTTGCGCTGCTTGCGCTGTTCGCCGTAATCATATTGCAAACGCGCAGATCGGCGAAAATCGCGCTCGAAAAGGAGAGTGTAGAGGTAGAAAACCGCGTAAAGCATCAGGAATTGGAGCAGAGACTACAGCTGCAGGAGCAATTGCTGGAACAGGAGCGTCGGCGCCAGCAGCAGGATAAGCTCATCACCGCGCTGGGTTCGGATTACCGCAGCCTGTATTATATCGATTTGGACCGCAACGAGGGCATTTGCTATCAGGCGATCTCCGGTATCGACAACGCGCTGCGCCCGGGGCAGCAGTTCACCTATTGGACCGAGCTGACCCGCTACGCGGAGGATGCGGTATCCGAACAGTACCGCGATGGTTTCCTGCAATTCCTGAGTCCCGATAACATTCGCGCGGAGCTCGAGCACGATCGCGTTAGCTCTTATCTGTACATGGTGCAT
>JAFUAR010000079.1 GCA_017460585.1 Clostridia bacterium | reverse complement strand
GTTCTGGAAGCCATGAAGATGGAAAACGAAATTATGGCGCCGCGCGACGGCGTGGTAGCCTCTGTCAACGTGAGCAAGGGCGCAACCGTATCCACCGGCGATGTGCTGGTTTCCCTGAACTAATCGCAGGTTTCCGGTACGTTGCAAGGAGGGTTACCCAATGATCAAACTGAAAAAGGTGAGCTGGCGGCGCGGTTTGGCGTGTATGCTGGTTCTTCTGACGCTGCTGGGCGTTTGGGCAGTCGCCGAATCGGCGATGGAAACCGAACCCGCGGCGGAAACGACCGAAGAAGCGGCTCAGACCGTTTCCGATGCGGTCGCCGTATCCTCCGGCTATATGCCGCAGGAAGTGGTTGACGCGGAGGAAGTCGAGCTTGCCGTTATAGAAGCGAGTCAAGCGGGCACCGATCCGGATATCTCCGTAGGTCGCGCGCTCAAGCAGATTTGGAACTCTACCGGCTTTATGCATGGCGAATGGCGCCAATACGCCATGATCGCAGTGGCTTGTTTGCTGCTGTATTTGGCCATTGTAAAGCAGTTCGAGCCCCTGCTGCTCCTCCCCATCGCTTTCGGTATGCTGCTTTCCAACTTGCCCGAGGCTGGGCTCATGAGCCACCCCACCTTCACCTTCTACAATAGCTTGAAGGATGCGGCGGTCGCTGCGCAGCGCCTCGGCAAGGATTCCACGGATATCATGTTCCGCTTCAATGAAGCCACCGGTATGATGCAGTACAGCCTGCAAACCGCGAACGGCGGCTTATTGTACTACCTGTACCACGGCGTCAAGTGGGGCATCTTCCCGCCCATCATCTTCATGGGCGTTGGCGCGATGACCGACTTCGCGCCCCTGATCGCCAACCCCAAGTCCCTGTTGCTGGGCGCAGCCGCGCAGCTGGGCATCTTCCTGACCTTCATTGGCGCAAAAGCGCTGGGCTTCTCCGCCAATGAGGCGGGCGCCATCGGCATTATCGGCGGCGCGGATGGTCCTACCGCCATATTCGTTACCACCAAGCTCGCTCCGCACCTGTTGGGCGCGATTGCCGTGGCCGCGTACAGCTACATGGCGCTGGTCCCTGTAATTCAGCCCCCGATTATGAAGGCGTTGACCACCGAAAAGGAACGCAAGCTCCGCATGGGACAGCTCCGTCAAGTGAGCCACACCGAAGTGGTCATATTCCCCATTATGGTTACGATCATCGTTTCCCTGCTGCTGCCCGATGCGGCTTCGCTGGTCGGTATGCTGATGCTGGGCAACCTGATGCGCGTTTGCGGCGTGGTGGAGCGCATCTCCAAGACCGCGCAAAACGAGCTGTGCAACATCGTTACCATTTTCTTGGGTCTCACCGTTGGCGCAACTACGAACGGCACCACCTTCCTGACCGCTTCCACGCTGAAGATCGTAGTTCTGGGCGTTGTGGCGTTCGGCTGCGGTACCGCCGGCGGCGTACTGCTCGCCAAGCTGATGAACAAGCTCTCCAAGACCCCTGTCAATCCCTTGATCGGTTCCGCGGGCGTTTCCGCCGTACCTATGGCGGCGCGCGTTTCGCAGAAGGTCGGTCAGGCGGAGGATCCGGGCAACTTCCTGCTGATGCACGCTATGGGTCCCAACGTGGCCGGCGTAATCGGCTCGGCGGTTGCGGCGGGCGTATTCATCGCACTGTTCGCATAAGGCTGGAGGGCGGGGCTCTCAATGGGGTCCCCGCCATAGGAACAAACGTTGGTTTCCCTTAAACAAGGAGGAATTCAAATTGGGCAAAGTTATGATTACTGAGACCATCCTGCGCGACGCCCACCAGTCTCAGGCGGCGACCCGTATGCGCACGGAGGATATGCTCCCCGCGTGCGAAGTGCTGGATAAGGTCGGTTACTATTCTCTGGAATGCTGGGGCGGCGCTACGTTTGACAGCTGCCTGCGTTTCCTGAACGAAGATCCTTGGGAGCGCCTGCGCAAGCTCAAGAAGGCGCTGCCGAACACCAAATTGCAAATGCTATTCCGCGGGCAGAATATACTGGGCTACCGCCATTATGCCGACGACGTGGTTGATGAGTTTGTTCGTCTGTCCATTAAGAACGGCATCGATGTCATTCGTATTTTCGACGCTTTGAATGACTCCCGCAATTTGGAGCCCGCCATTCGCGCCACCAAGAAGTACGGCGGCATTTGTGAAGTAGCAATGAGCTACACCATCAGCCCCGTTCACACCGAAGAATACTTCGTGAATCTGGCGCTGGAGTTCGAGAAGCTGGGTGCGGACAATATCTGCATTAAGGATATGGCAAACCTGCTGCTCCCCTACTCCGCTTTCTCTCTGGTCAAGAAGCTGAAGGCGGCGCTCAAGCCCACCACGCTGGTTCATTTGCACACCCACAATACCACCGGCACGGGCGATATGATCAACCTCAAGGCGATCGAAGCGGGCTGCGATATTGTAGACTGCGCGCTTTCTCCCTTGGGCAACGGCACCAGCCAGCCCGCTACCGAACCTCTGGTCGCCACTCTGGCGGGCACGGAGTACGATACCGGCATTGATCTGAACCTGCTGACTCAGGCGACCGACCACTTCCGCGGCGTCGCTCAGAAGCTGCAGGATCAGGGCATTCTCGATCCCAAAGTACTGCGCGTAGATGTAAATACCTTGAAGTATCAGGTTCCCGGCGGTATGCTTTCCAACCTGATCAACCAGCTCAAGCAGGCGGGACAGTCTGACAAGCTGTATGAAGTATTGGCGGAGGTTCCGCGCGTGCGCGAGGACTTCGGCTATCCGCCGCTGGTGACTCCCACCAGCCAGATCGTGGGCACTCAGGCGGTTATGAACGTAATCATGGGCGAACGCTACAAGATGAACCCCAAGGAGTCTCAGGGGCTCATGCGCGGCGAATACGGTCGCCTGCCCGCCCCTGTGAACGAGGAAGTACGCAGGAAGGTCATTGGCGATCAGAAGGTCATTACCTGCCGCCCTGTAGACGACAAGAGCTATGGCGCGAAGCACCTGAGCGAGTTCCGCAAGGAAATTGGTCAGTATATTACGCAGGAAGAGGATGTACTCTCCTACGCATTGTTCCCGCAGGTTGCCGAAAAGTTCTTCCAGAGCCGTCAGGCAAGCCAGCTCAAGCTGGACAACAGCGTGTTGGATAAGACCAACAACGCCATGCCTATCTAAAAAACTAAAGAAAAGCCTCGCAGGTCATGGAATTTCTTCTGCCTGCGAGGCTTTTTTTGTTGCACATCGATCATTTGTACCGCTGTCGCTGTAATGCCGTTATTCGCTTCTGATTGAACTCTTTTCGTTGAAATAAAAAACTCTCATATATAAATGGACGGTTCATCAAAACGATGAACCGTCCACATTGATTCTAAGATATCGCTATATCCCAAATGGTGTAAGCGAACTTGGTATTTGAATTACCTTACTTGCGCTCGTTAATCGCGGCCTGCGCGGCGGCAAGGCGAGCGATCGGTACGCGGAACGGAGAGCAGGACACGTAGTTCAGACCCAGCTTGTGGCAGAACTCGATAGACGACGGATCGCCGCCGTGCTCGCCGCAGATGCCCAGCTTGATGTCAGGGCGGGTCGAACGACCCTTCTCGACCGCCATCTTGATCAAACCGCCTACGCCAACCTGATCCAGCTTAGAGAACGGGTCGAACTCGTAGATCTTGCGCTCGTAGTATGCGCCAAGGAACTTCGCGGCGTCATCGCGGCTGAAGCCGAAGGTCATCTGAGTGAGATCGTTGGTGCCGAAGGAGAAGAACTCCGCTTCAGCGGCGATTTCATCGGCCGTTACGGCGGCGCGCGGAATCTCGATCATGGTACCCACATGGTACTTCATATCGATGCCTGCGTTGGCAATGAGCTCATCCGCCACGCGAACCACGATATCCTTGACGAACTTGAGTTCCTTCGCTTCGCCAACCAGCGGAATCATGATCTCGGGAACGATGTTGTACTCCGGATGCTCCTTGCTCACGTTGATCGCGGCGGAAATGACCGCCTTGGTCTGCATTTCAGCGATTTCCGGATAGGTAACCGCCAAACGGCAACCACGGTGACCCATCATGGGGTTGAACTCATGCAGCGCGGCAACGGTCTCGCGCAACTCGGCGGCAGTGATCTTCATCTCCTGCGCCAGCTCAATGATATCCTCTTCACGGGTGGGCAGGAACTCATGCAGCGGCGGATCGAGGTAGCGCACGGTCATCGGGCGACCCTCCAACACGCGGTACATATCCTCAAAGTCACCCTGCTGATAGGGCAGCAGCTTGTTCAGCGCCATGCGGCGGGCATCCACAGACTTGGCGACGATCATTTCGCGCACTGCCTTGATACGATCCGCCTCAAAGAACATATGCTCGGTACGGCACAGACCAATGCCCTCCGCGCCGAACTTAACCGCCTGCTTCGCATCGCGCGGGTTGTCGGCATTGGTACGAATGGTCAGCTTGCGCGCGGCATCCGCCCAAGCCATGAAGCGACCGAAATCGCCGGAAATGGAAGCTTCCACAGTGGGAATGGCTTCACCGTAGATCTTGCCCGTAGAACCATCCAGAGAGATCCAATCGCCCTCGTGGTAGGTCTTACCGCCCAAAGTAAAGGAATCCTCGTGCATGGTGATTTCGGAGCATCCGGATACGCAGCAGGTGCCCATGCCGCGCGCCACAACCGCCGCGTGAGAGGTCATACCGCCGCGAACGGTGAGAATGCCCTGAGAGGAAACCATGCCTTCGATATCCTCCGGAGAGGTCTCCAGACGCACCAGAACGACCTTGTGACCCTTTTCAGCCCACTCAATCGCATCTTCCGCACTGAATACCACCTGACCGCAAGCAGCGCCAGGAGAGGCCGCCAAACCCTGTCCAATGGGGGTCGCCTTCTTCAGCGCCAGCGGGTCAAACATGGGGTGCAGCAGGCTGTCGAGCTGCTTGGGCTCTACGCGCAGCACTGCTTCTTCTTCGGTAATCATGCCTTCATCCACCAGATCCACCGCGATCTTGAGCGCGGCGGCGGCGGTGCGCTTGCCATTGCGGGTTTGCAGCATATAGAGCTTGCCATTTTCAATGGTATACTCCATGTCCTGCATATCGCGGTAGTGCTCTTCCAGCTTCGCTGCAATGGTCTTAAACTGCTCGAACACCTCGGGCATATCCTGCTCCAGCTGCTCGATCTTGTTGGGGGTGCGGATACCGGCGACGACATCCTCGCCCTGCGCGTTGATCAGGTACTCGCCAAACAACGCCTTTTCACCGGTGGAGGGGTTGCGGGTAAACGCCACGCCCGTACCGGAACGGTCGTTCAAATTGCCGAATACCATGGGCTGCACGTTGACCGCGGTTCCCCACGAATAGGGAATGTCGTTCATGCGGCGGTAAACGTTCGCGCGCGGATTGTCCCAAGAGCGGAACACGGCCTTAATGGCCTCGACCAGCTGAGCCTTGGGATCGACGGGGAAATCCTCGCCCTTCTGCTCTTTATAGTAAACCTTGAAGCGGGCGACCAGTTCCTTCATATCGTCCACATCGAGGTCGATATCGTTCTTAACGCCCTTCTTGTCCTTCACTTCATCAATGATGACTTCGAAGGTCTTCTTCGGAATCTCCATTACTACGTCGGAGAACATTTGAATAAAGCGGCGATAGGAGTCGAATACGAAGCGCTCGAACTTGGGATCGGGGTTACCGGCGATCAGACCGGCGGCAACTTCGTCGTTCAAGCCGAGGTTCAAAATCGTATCCATCATGCCGGGCATGGAAGCGCGGGCGCCGGAACGCACGGACACCAGCAGGGGCTGCTTGGCATCGCCAAACTTCTTGCCATTGATCTCTTCGATCTTCGCCAGAGCCTCTTCAACCTGCGCCATGATTTCATCGGAAATCTGACGACCGTTGTCGTAATAGCTCGTGCAAGCATCGGTAGAAATGGTAAAGCCCTGCGGAACCGGCATACCGAGATTGGTCATCTCAGCGAGGTTTGCACCCTTACCGCCCAGCGTGTTGCGCATCTGGGCATTGCCCTCGCTGAAGAGATATACGTATTTCTGCATGTTACTCCTCCTGATCTCATTGGTTTGTTCCCGCGCAGAGCCTTCGTAGAGCCCCGCGACCTTGCACTCAGTATAGCGCAAAACCCATGCTTCATCAAGCATAGAATAGGAAAAAACTGCTGTTTTAAGAAAATTTGGCAGTACGCTAAAGCGCAAAAGCAGCATTTATCGCAAACGTTTGCGATAAATTTCCATTCTTTCCCGAAAAAGTTGCAACGCAGCTACAGAGACAGCCGCCGGAAGCTTACTCCGGCGGCTGTAAATCAAGTTGCATATCTTATCCAACCGTGCTCAAATCCCACGCCTCGTGAATCTTCGGCACGTCCGAAATCAAGCGCTTGGTGTAGGGCGCTTTGGGGTTCAAAATGACATCGTCCGCGGAACCGCTCTCCACAAACTTGCCGTGCTCCATAATGTAAATGCTATCGGAAATGTAATATGCAAGACCGATATCGTGCGTAATGAAAATAACCGTCATACCGATCTCATCGCGCAGCTGCAACAGCATATCCAGTATAGTTGCGCGGGAACAGGCGTCGATCATGGAAGTAGGCTCGTCCGCCAGCAGAATTTTGGGCTTCAGCAGGAAAATACGCGCAATCATGAGGCGCTGCATTTGTCCGCCTGAAAGCTCGAAGGGGTACTTATTGGTCAGCTCCGCAAACTTTAGATTTACGAAGGAGCAGGCCTCCGTCATCATCTCAAACTTCTTTTCCTTGGAAAGGTTGCGACCTCCGCGCATATTGATGCAGTCCAGCAGCACGGTATCGATCTTGTTGAAGGTATTGAAGGAAGAAAACGGGTCCTGAAAAATCGCCTGTATGCCGGACCAATATTCCTTTTTCTTGGCGCGGCTCGAAATATCGCGTTCCTTGCCCTGAAAATAGATTTTACCATCCGTCTCCTTGAGCAGACCCAGCAGCATTTTGCTCAGCGTAGTCTTACCGGAACCGGATTCGCCTACGATGGAGACCAGCTCGCCCTCGTGGAAATCGAAATCCACATGATCGACCGCCTTGGTGGTGATCTTGCCGGTGGTAAAGTAGCGAGTCACGCCCACGCCCTTCAGGCAGGAGGGTGCTTTGGAGTAATCGCGCCGAAGCGTCTTGGTATCAATTGCCATAAACTACGCCTCCTTGCTTTCCGCCTCGCGGCGATAGGTTTCCCGAAGCTCTTCCACCGTCATGCTGCAGCGATACATACGGTTATCCTCGAAGTCGATCATCGGCATTTGGTTATAATGGCACTGCGGCTGCGCATAAGGGCAGCGCTCCGCGAAGCGGCAGCCCGCGGGCGGACGCTTCAAATTGGGCGGCGTGCCGGGTATAGCGGTGAGCTTCACATCGCGCGTACCTTCCTCCGGCACCAATATGGAGTTCATCAAACCCTTGGAGTACGGGTGCACCGGATCAAATACCATTTGCTTGGCGGTACCGCGCTCCACGATCTGTCCCGCGTACATGACCATAATATCGTCCGTTACGTTATACAGCAGTGGGAGCTCATGGGTAATGAATATCATCGCCTGAATGAAGCCGCTGTCCATCATGTCGCGCAACATTTTAATGACCATCTTCTGACTGGTCACGTCCAGCGCGGAGGACGGTTCATCAGCGATCAATACCTTGGGCTTCAATATGGTGGAAATGGCGATGACGACGCGCTGCTTCATACCGCCGGAGAGCTCCACAGCGTGCTTATCCAGCGCCTCGAGCGGCAAACCCAGCAGCTTGAAGCGCTCTTCCGCCATTTCGCGAATTTCCTTCTTGTTCGCCTTCGGGTCGTGCGCCAAAATAACGTCTTCAATGAACTTGTATATTTTGCGCGTGGGGTTCAGCGCGTTCATGGCCGCCTGCGGAATGTAGGCGATCTCCGTACCGAGCACGCTCTTGCGCACATCGTCGGGATTCATGCCAGATATATTCTTGCCGTCGATAATGATATCGCCCGACATATAGTGCAGCGGCGCGAAGTAATAACCCATCAATGAAAGCGCCAGAGTCGATTTACCGCAGCCCGACTCGCCGGCGATGCCTAGGCTCTTGCCCTGCTCGATCTTGAGCGATACGTGGTCTACGGCGTACACGTCTTCATGGAAGCGCGTAACATATTTGGTAGTCAGACTTCTGACCTCCAGCATTGTCTTGCTCATGTCCGTATAACCTCCTTAATCTCTCAGGGTCGGGTTGAAGACCTGATCCAGACCGGTGTTCATCAGGTTCAGGGAGAACGAGATGAGCGCGATTACGCCGATGACCGGGAAGTATGCCCACCAGCTGCCCGCCAGATGCGCGGAATACAGCATGGCCCAGTTCATCATCAAGCCCAACGTCGCCGTCTTAGTGGTCGAGGGTCCCAGACCCAACAGGGAAAGCTGCGCCTCGGAGAGGATGGCTGAGGAAATTTGCAGTATGAACGCCATAACCACATAGCTCATGATATAGGGCAATATATCCGTCATGATAATGCGGAAGAGGCTGTGACCGGAGAGCTTGCTCAGGTTCACGTGGTCGCGGTTGCGCAGGGAAATGACCTGAGAGCGCACGGAACGGGTCGTCCACGTCCAGCTCGTTAAACCAATGACCACGGCCACGACCATTGCGCCGCGCGCCTCCTGACCTATGGAGTAGTTGATTAGGATCAGCAGTATAAAGCTGGGAATGACGGTGAATATGTTCGTAACGAACATGATGAGATCATCCACAAATCCGCCGATATAACCGGAGAGCAGACCCAGCATGAGCCCGATGAAGGTAGCGATGACGCCCGCGACCAGACCGATCATCAGCGATGTGCCAATTGCAGAAACCAGCTCCTTAAGCACGTCGCGACCAAAGGTATCCGTGCCCAGCGGCAGACGCACCACAGAAGCGACGCGATTGACCGGCACATAATCGGTAGCGTTAATATCCTTGACCTTCTTGGATTCGTCCGCCGAGGTCACGCTAAGCGTGGGTTCGCTGCCCAAAGAGCTCAGCGACTCGTTCAGGCGCTTCGCGGAGTTGCGGGCGGACTTGGTCATGCCCTTGGGTTTGGCGCTGTCAGAATAGTTTTCCTTCCACAGCTTGAGCACCGCGTCGGTATCCGTGCGGTCCAAACCGGAGATATCGATATCCATGCCGGTGAACCAGTTCACCATGAGCACCCAGTCGTCATCGGAAATCTCCACGCTGGCGCGCGCGGCGTAGGCGTCGGAATTGTTATCCAAATTGGCGCGGAACGAGGTGACCGCGTCGTACAGCGAAACATACGTTCCTGGCGGGGTAAACGAGCCGCGGTCGGAACCCTTGAAAAGGCTCTGCAGCGGATCGCCGGGGTTGAAAATGGGGTAAATAATCGTCAAAAGCAATATCGCCATGATGATTACAAAGCCGACCACAAACTTCGGGGAGTGGAATACCTGTTTAATCGTATTTTTCATGCCCTGCACCCCCTTAGTCGAACTGCGCGGCCTTGACGCGCGGATCGATGAAGCCGTAGATGATATCCAGCACGAACGTGGACAGCAGCACCATAATGGTGATGATGAGCGTTGTGGCGGAAATGAGCGGGTAATCCGAAGAGGTTACGCCCTTGTACATGGTAGAGCCCAATCCAGGATAGCTGAACACGATCTCGGCGACCAGCGCGCCGCCCATCATGGTACCGATGGAGAGCGCGAGACCCGTGATCTGGGGCAGCATAGCGTTGCGGAACACGTAGCCCACGATTTTCCGGTCCTTAATGCCCAGAAAGCGCGCGTACTTTACGTAGTCGGCATTCAGCTCGTAAATGGACATGGAACGCATACCGACCGCCTGACCGCCGATGGACACCAGCACGATGGACCAGAACGGCAGCTGATAGTGGCTGATTACGGATTTGACGAACGTCCAGTTGAACGAGGGAATCATGCCCACGTCGTAACCGCCGTTGACCGGCGCGATCTTCCAGTTGACCGCGAACAGCACCAGCAGCGTGACGGCCATGCCGAAGGCGGGAATCGCGCTGAAGAACAGGGACAGGGGCATGAGGACCTTGTCGAAGACCTTGCGGATGTAAGCCGCCAGCGC
>JAFUAR010000078.1 GCA_017460585.1 Clostridia bacterium | reverse complement strand
ACCTTCCGTATTACAGAACAAACGGCTTTCAGCCTATGACCGTCTCTCTGAATGTTCTGAAATGCGTACTCCTCTTTATCATTGCATCAGAATTATAGCATAAGAACAACCTGCGGTCAATCAAAGAATGGTTATTTCTACTGAAACAAAAACACAAACAAGGCGCTGAATGAAGAAACAGCACCTTGCTTGTACGCATTCGGTTTATTCCGCCAGCTTTTTCGCAAGAGCTTCTAAGGCGGCATTTGCATCGTCGTCTGGGGCTTCGCAGCAGATCACACTGTCGGTCACGCGGTTTGCACCCAGAGAATCACAATCGGCTTCCCAATTGCGCATCCATTCACCATCGCCCCATCCATAAGAACCAAACAAGGCAATCTTCTTTCCGTTCAACTTTGTTTTTACGGACTCGAACATCGGAAGGAACTCAGAGTCCTCTAACTCTTCATTTCCCTGCGAAGAGCAGCCAAATGCGATGGCATCGAACGTATCGACCTTGTCCGCATCAAACTGATCAGGGGTAAAAAGCTCACCGTCGACTGCTTTGGCAATTACATTCGCCATTGCCTCAGTATTCCCGGTTCCACTCCAATACACAACAGCCACTTTGCTCATTGATTACATCTCCTTTGATAAAATGATATTATGCCGACCGTGTTGCTACTGCCAACTGTGACAGCGGACAACCGGATGCAAACAAACGCCCATAGATCTCTCTGCATTTGTGAATGCGCGCAAAACTTTTTTCCGCTTCAACCGGATTCGCATATACCTTCCAGCAACCGCAGCAAAGGCAGTTTTTTCCATTATTTTCAATAAATCCAACTACGTCCTCCATAGGGTATCCCAGAAAAACACCAATTTCATGAGGGAATCCTATCGCACTTATGATGCGTGTTTGCAGATACTGAAGTACCACACTGAGTTCAAATGAATCATAACCATATCGTCTAAGCAACGCACAAACATCAATTTGCTTAAGCCTTTGCATAAGCTCGGCGCTGCGAAACAGATATAAGAGTGTTTTCCCACCCTCATATTTTAATATCTGTAAGCTCAAACCCTTTTGGGTAAATTCCTCTTGAATTTTCGACCATTCGGTTTGTACTTCAGCGGGTGAAGAGGGAATCATAAATATACTTCCCAATTTTAGGGAGGCTAATGTTGCATAGGCATATGTTACAAAGGCCTGTTCCAGCATATCAACGAACCTCCATAGTTAGTAATTTCTAACTAAAGTTATTATATTCTAACTCTGCTGGATGTGTCAAGATTGCAAGGAACGCATATTGTTGATACTTCGTTAAAAAATCCGCATTGATCCAAAACCAATGCGGACACAATAATTATTTATAACGATCAACTATTCGGAAGTAACGGTATGTTTCACACGGTCATGCTCCTCAGAGCGCTTGGCATTATTAAACCGATCCAACGTCCCCACAAGATAGCCGGTAATGCGTCGAATACGGTCAAAGCGAATATCATCTTCATGACGGCCACAATTAGGGCATACATCGCCAATAATACCATTAAATCCACATATTGGATCGCGATCTACAGGATGATTGATTGACCCGTAGCCAATGCCCGATTCTTTCATCAGCCGAATAATCTTTTCAAAGGCAGGAAGATTCTGACTGACGTCGCCATCCAATTCTACGTAGGATATATGTCCTGCGTTGGTCAATGCGTGATAGGGAGCTTCCAGCTGGATCTTCTTTGCCGCATTGATCGGATAATAGACCGGTACATGAAAGCTATTGGTATAATACTCTCTATCGGTTACGCCCGGAATCACGCCATACCTCTTCTGATCGATTTTCACAAAACGACCGGAAAGTCCTTCGGCCGGCGTTGCCAGAAGCGTAAAATTCATACCCGTCTTCTCCGTTTGCGCATCCATGAGTTCCCGCATATGTCCAATTATCTCCAACCCAAGGTTCTGCGCCATAGCGCTTTCGCCATGGTGCGCTCCGACCAACGCCTTAAGCGCTTCTGCCAGACCAATGAACCCCACGGAAAGCGTGCCGTGCTTAAGCACCTCGCGCACTTCGTCATTCCAATCCAGCTTTTCGCTATCCAGCCATATTCCCTGTCCCATAAGAAAGGGAAAATTACGAACGCATTTTCGCGCCTGTATTTCAAAGCGATCAAGCAGTTGATCACATACAAGCTCTACAACCTGATCCAGCATTTCAAAAAATACATCGATGTTCTGATTTGCCTTAATCGCAAGTCGCGGCAGATTCACAGAGGTAAAACTCAAATTCCCTCTGCTATAGGAAATCTCACGAGTTGGATCAAACTTGTTCGCCATTACCCGCGTTCTACACCCCATATAGGAAATCTCTGTTTCGGGATGACCTTCCTTGTAGTATTGCAGATTGAATGGCGCGTCCTGAAAGGAAAAATTAGGAAACAACCTCTTGGCACTGGTTCGAATCGCCTGCTGAAATAGATCGTAATTCGGTTCGCCGGGATTATAGTTGACGCCTTCTTTCACGCGGAAAATTTGTATCGGAAATATAGGCGTTTCGCCGTTTCCTAGTCCTTCTTCCGTGGTCAACAACAGGTTTCGAATGACCATACGGGCTTCCGGTGAAGTATCCATGCCATAGTTGATGGAAGAAAAGGGTACCTGCGCCCCCGCTCTAGAATTCATCGTATTGAGATTATGAATTAGCGCCTCCATCGCCTGGAAAGTATCACGGTCCGTTTCCTCAATAGCTCTGCGATGGGCGAAGTCCTGCAAACGTTGAATAGATTCCACGGATAGACCAGTCGCAAGGAGCAATTCCGTTTCTTTCGCAAAATAATTTTCGCAATTTTCCAATGTCGGACGCAGATCATATTGCAGATCGATTTCAGATAGGATTTGCCGCATCAAATCTCCTGAAGCATTGTTACCGCATTCCCAATCCAATAGTTCAATCATATTGTCGCGATACTTCTTGACAAAGGTCTTGCGCACTCCATCCGCCATGGCATAATCAAAATTGACAATGCTCTGTCCTCCATGTTGATCATTCTGATTTGCCTGAATTGCGATACACGCCAACGCGGCATAGGAACGAATGTCGCGCGGTTCACGAATGTGCCCATGTCCGGTAGAAAAACCATTCTCAAAAAGGCGAATGAGATCAATTTGACAACAGGTCGTCGTCAGAGTCAAAAAATCCATATCATGAATATGAATATCGCCGTTGCGATGCGCCTCTGCGTGCTCCGGTTTCATCATAAACATGAGATTGAACTGTTTTGCGCCTTCGGAACCATATTTCAACATCGCACCCATGGCTGTATCGCCATTGATGTTTGCGTTTTCACGCTTTATATCGGAATCGATCGCAGCTTTATTGGTGATATCATCATAAATACGCATAAGGCGCGTATTCATTTCCCGAATGCGCGTTCTTTCTGCACGATAAAGAATATAGCTTTTTGCGGTACGTACATACCCATTTTCAATCAGAACACGTTCAACAGTATCCTGCACGTCTTCCACACTGGGAATGCCGATGGCTTCATTCACATCCAACTCATGCACAACTTGCCGTGTAATTTCTTCTGCCGCTTTGCGTGTTTTCGCACTATTGCTTGCTCGAAAAGCGCGCATCACCGCTTCCGTAATCTTTGTATCATTAAAAGGCACTTCGCGCCCATCCCGCTTGCGGATAATATCAATCATACCAGTTGCTCCTTATATGGTTTGCAAACCCATTATATAGTAGCTGAAATATACTGTCAATACCATATATGGGGTCTACAGAGAAGTGTAATCGAATTGTAAGATTCGATTCAACCATAATTTCAAACGCACAGGTTCGATTATAACGGATTGCAAATAAGAATACAAGTGTACAAACTGACGATTTTTGTGTGATTTAAAGTGAGACCCATGTCATACACAGCGCAAAACAATGGATGGATTTCTCAACAATGTATGTTACAAGACTTTTTATGATATATAGAAGAATCATCGCTTAATAATAATTCATTCTTGGCGCATGGAACGATATAAAATTAACATCGTTTCCACCGCGACTACATTGTTTTGACACATATTTCTTATATCATACGTTTTGCGGCGGTGTCCCCTCTTCTCAATCCCCTATCCCTGCCGCCGCCTTAGCCGTCCATATGGGCGGCTTTGTTATACTTCAATCATTCCCACTTGTATGAATATACAAAGTAAAGGCGACACATTTTTTATAGTGCCGCCTTTGAGCTTTAACTTTCCTAAACGGAAAATTGTGTAGTTTCCGCAATATGCTGGTATGCAGCGCGCAATATTCGCCTGTCGCGTTCATAAGTCAGGCGTTCATACGCCTGTTCAACTGGAACCCAAAATGCTTCCGCAATTTCCTCAGGCTGAGGATGCACTGCCTCTTGTTCGGTAATCGCTGCAAAAATGACTACGAGCTTTTGTGTATCCGATCGAATATTATAGCGATTTTCCGCGCGATAGGTTCGATCCACGCGCACGCGAAGCCCTGTTTCCTCAAATACTTCCCGTTCAGCGGTTTGACTCTCTGTTTCCCCCGCTTCCATATGCCCCTTGGGAAAAGAAATATGCCGTCCTTTCACGTGTCGAATCAGCAACACGTTCCAGTTTTCCGCTTTACGAAATATCACCGCGCCGCATGATTTTTCGTACTTCATGCTTCCTCCGACTTGGATGTTTGATGGATTAATGCATCTGCAAGCGCTTCCAACCACGGCGCTTCCAAACTCTCCACATTTCCTCGATCGATTGCCGCAGCTAAATGTGTATCCAGCGGAAGCTGCGATGCGCTTGGAATGGCGTTTTCTTT
>JAFUAR010000077.1 GCA_017460585.1 Clostridia bacterium | reverse complement strand
TGACGAATACATTCTGCTAAACGCAAGCGCATTTGCATCTCGTTCGACTGCGTATACTATTCTATCGCATGCCGGGTGAGTTGTCAAGGACTTGAAAGTTAATTTTAATACTGGAAGAGGGTAAGGGTAGAGCGCTACCCTTACCACTCCGCCCAAGATGATTTTGCACATCAGGGCGTATCGTCGATTCCCAGAAATTCGTCGTCGGACGGTTCTTGTTCTGTATCGATCAAGCGTACCGCCTCCGCGATGGCTTCGTCGTATCCGGTCAACGCCGCGAATGGGGCGAACTGCGCCGCGCGGCGGATCGTGTCCATTCTCGGATGGTTCGGCGATGTGAAGTGTGGAAGGCGGATGATATCGGCGTAATTTTCTCCGTCAGGCATTGTGCCCTCCGATCTGCGCGTTGCGCGCCCGCGCCGTTGCGCCCTCCTGAAGATTCATTCCCCGAAAAATGGCGTTTTTGCCGTATTTCCTTTTGATGCGAAGCACCACTTGCTGCTGCCGTTTTTCGCGCTGTAAAGCGGCTCTTTCCGCCGCCATACGTCTTTTTTCCGCCGCATCGTTTGCAAACATATTCAATTGAATGGGACGCTTCGCCGCCGCTTGTTCCGCATCGCGTTCGCGAAGTACGTGGTTGGCGACGATGTACATTCGCCGAACGAGCAGGTTCTGATCGACGATTTGGTCGAATAGCTCGGAGACGGATTGGATGATTTTTTTTGAGGAAGATGTCGGCGTGCCCAGATTGATGGAGCCATGCGCGGGCTTGGGTACGATTCTGCCGTAGAAATCGATTGCAATCTCGCCGCGATATTTCCGCATTCGATCGATATCGGAGAGGTTTTCGCTATCGTAGCCGACGGAGAGAACCATCTGGTCAGTGACAAGCCCTTTATCTACCAAATCGAGTACCAACAGATCCGCCATTTCCTGCGCGACCAGCTTCGCCTGATCAAACGGGTAGGGGGATTGAAGCACCTGACCGGAGCTCAAGCTGTTTGATTCAGGACGATAGGCTTTGATGTTTTCAATTGTACACGGTTCCCAGCCCCAAGCATGGTCGATCAGGAGCTCCGCATTGACGCCGAACAGCTGGTACAGCAGCTCCGAATGCTCGAGCGAGCAGCGGGCGATATCGCCCATCGTCATCAATCCGCGTGCTTCCAGCTTGCGCGCGTAACCGTGACCGACGCGCCAGAAATCCGTCAGCGGGCGATGCGTCCACATCTTTCGCCGATAGCTTTCTTCATCGAGCTCGGCAATTCGAACGCCGTCGCGATCGGCGGGGATGTGTTTGGCGTATATATCCATGGCGACCTTACTCAGATAGAGATTTGTACCGATTCCAGCGGTCGCGGTAATATGGGTTTGGCGCAGTACATCCTGAATCATGGTCATGGTCAGTTCGCGCGCCGTCATTTTGTAATTTTTGAGGTAGTGGGTCACATCCATAAACACCTCGTCCACAGAGTAGACGTGGATATCCTCCGGCGCGATATATCGGGTATAGATATTGAATATTCGGGTGCTCTCCTTGATATAATGTGACATTTGCGGCTTGGCAATGATGAAGTCTAGGGCGAGCGATGGATTCGCCTTCAACTCGGGCTCGAAGCACGAGGAGCCGATCAGCCTTTTCCCCGGGGCATACTGTCGGCGTTCAAAGTTGATCCGCTGAACCTTTTGGATGACTTCGAAGAGCCGCGCGCGCCCTGGAATGCCGTAGGCTTTCAGCGAAGGGGATACTGCGAGGCAAATCGTTTTTTCCGTGCGGCTGCTATCCGCTACGACGAGATTTGTGGTTAACGGATCGAGCTTGCGCTCGACGCATTCTACGGAGGCATAAAATGATTTGAGATCGATCGCGACGTACTGATGATTCATGATTCTTTGCCTCCTTTTGCCGCATGGGAACGCGAATGAATAATTTGGTAATGCCTGCATATTAACACATTTGATTTCGATCTTCAATCCAAAACGGCGTGGACGGGATGATTTTACCGCCCGTTCGGTCATTGATGTCGAGATACCTCCTGCCGTGGTGATTGCTTCTAAATGTTCATGGGCGCAATATCCGCTGCTAAAAACAAGTTCGCTGGGCGATCTCCAAAGAGATGAGAAGGGATAGATAACAATCACTTAATTTGCGAAGCTAGTATGTGTAGTATAATGAACAAAGAATTCCTTGGGGAGGTTTCGCTGCAGCATGAATTCCTTGATTGACCTTGCCGGAAAAATGATCGATTTGGAGCATATAACAACTTATCAGATTATTCGGACAAACAACGTATTTCGTCCAGCTTTTACCGAAACACAGCGTCCGCTGATCGGCAGGAAATATGTTTTTTCTCATGCGATTCCTTATG
>JAFUAR010000076.1 GCA_017460585.1 Clostridia bacterium | reverse complement strand
CGGAAGCGGAACTGGATAGAATTTCCAACAGCATACTATCGTCTATGCTAAGGCTGGTATCCACATAATAAACGAGCTGTCCCCGCTCCATGCGGTACTGCCGCTTCAAGGTCATTTCTCCGCTAATGCGTCCGGACGGGCTTTCGAAGCTCGCCTTACCCGGCAGCGCGTCGTAATACAAACCGCAAATCGGCGCACGCCAGTCGTATACATAAAAACCGCCTCGACCATCCGGAAGGCTGTAGCGACCAATCACAATTTTATCCTGCTCGCTTTCACCGTCTTCCAAAAAGTCAACGCGCGCAAAAAACGGGCGCATGAGCATTTGCCGCGCCTGTTGCGCCTGCGTTTTGGCAAACTGTTTGCGCAGTGTAAAGCGATTCACCTCGGAGGCGAGCTGCTGCAGTTCCTCGGGGGATATTGCAGTAGGTCGCAGACGCAACTCATCCCATGCATCCTCCAATATCATCATAATGGATTCCTCATGGCGACCGGACAGCTCCTGCTCCTCGTTCATGAGCTGAATCAATCGCTGCTGCACCTTACGAGTATACTCCCGCTCCGCTTGCAATTCAGCTTCCTGCATCCTTCCACCCCCCGTGCGGTCAAAGATTTAGGGCAAATTAGTCCTCTTGCGGTCTGCGACCCACCAGCATATTCTCGCGGCTCGGTTCTTCCGGCACCACTTCTTTTCCGCAGTGCGGGCAGATAAACGACTCCTCGTCGTCTTCCTCGAAGGGAGTAATCTGCACTAGAAACGGCTTTTTACATTCGGGGCAAACTACTGGATCGAGAAAATCATCGTCCGTAAAGTCATATTCTTCGTCGTCTTCATCGTCATCGTCATTCAGGAAACTGAGCTGATTGGATTTCGTGCCCGGAAATATCTCGCCTCCATTGGCGAAAAAGTCCTCGAGCATTTCTTCCTCCTCATCGTCTCCCGAATGGAAGCCGTGATCTTCCTCCATACGGGAAAGATCATCGTCAATGCTTTCCACATATGCGTTCAAATCGGCAAGAACATCGTTGGTTTCATCCGCAGCATCGATTAAATCGGTCAACACGTCGATCAAACCGTCGTATATTTTCCGCTGAGGATCGTTTTCACCAATGGGCAGAGAATCGATCAAACCACGAACATAGCCCAGCTTTCTGCCGGTATCTTTTGCCATATCAATGCCCTCCATTTACAAAATGCAGATAGACAAAACGAACAGGCCAGGATTCCCCCAGCCTGTCCCCTTTCACGCCCCAAATTATGCGCGACCCAGATATTCGCCGCCTTCGCGGGTATCGATCTTGAGCACATCGCCAATTTCGATAAACAGCGGCACCTGCAGCGTAAGGCCCGTTTCGAAGGTCGCAGGCTTGGTGGTGTTCGCGGCGGTATCGCCCTTGAAGCCGGGCTCGGTATCCGTCACTTCGAGTTCAACGAAGTTGGGCGCCTGCACGCTGAAGGGAGAACCCTTGAAGAAGCGCACGGTCACATTGGTATTTTCCTTAACGAACAGAATCGAATCCTCCACCTGCTCGTGAGTCAGAGGCAGCTGCTCGAAGGTTTCAAGATCCATGAAGTAATAGAAGTCGCCAGCGTTGTAGAGATACTGCATCTCCTTGGTTTCGATATAGGCGCGCTGGAACTTATCCGTCGGGTTGAAGGTGCGCTCGATGACGGCGCCGGTAACGATATTCTTCAGCTTGGTGCGCACAAACGCCGCGCCCTTGCCCGGCTTAACGTGCAGGAAGGATACGATGGTCCAAATGCCATTATCCATTTCAAAGGTAACGCCGTTTCTGAAATCGCTTGCATTAATCATGGGGGTTCTTCCTCCTCGTTGATGGTCGATTGGGTGGATGTCGTTCGCTTACAGCTCGATCAATTCCTTCGGGAAGGTTACGGGGTCGATGTAACCGTCTTCGGTAATGATCGTCATGTCCTCAATCCGGCATCCGCCGAGACCGGGGATATATACGCCGGGCTCAACCGTAACGACATTGCCGGGCTGGAGCACCGTAGCGCTGCCCTTGGCGAGCCGGGGCTGTTCATGAATAAAGAGACCTACGCCGTGCCCTAGACTGTGTCCAAACGCGCCGGGATAATAGCCGTCCAGATAGTCGCGGGCAATCTTATCAATATCGCCGCAGACCTTGCCGGGACCCAACGCGTCAAGCGCCATGGTCTGTGCCTTGAGTACACGGTGATACAAGGTCGATAAATCGTCGCTCACCTTGCCGATGGCGAGGGTGCGGGTCATATCCGCGCAATAGCCGTCGACCGTCGCTCCAAAATCGAGCGTGAGCAATTCACCCTTCTGAATGACGTAATCAGAAGGCACCGCATGCGGGAGCGAGCCGTTCGGACCGGACGCGGCAATGGTATCGAAAGCGTTCCCTTCGCTGCCCAGAGAGAGCATTTCGTAATCCAGCATAATCTGAACCTGCTTCTCCGTTAAGCCCGGACGAATCCGATCCAATATGTTGGAAAGCGCCTGACAAGAAATGGCGGCTGCTTTCTTCATAGATTCGACTTCGCTGGAATCCTTGATCAGCCGAAGCGTTTGGGGCGCCTGATTCAGCGGCAAAAGTGAAACGCCTTGCAAGACCTTGGAAAGCCCCGTTACCGCATCGAAGGTGAGATAATCGGTCTCCACATAGAGCTTTTCAACCCGTTCGCTATCGCAGAGCGCCTTCAGCACATTGGCTTCGGTGCGTTCCGCCTGAGTGCGCTCAATTTCACATTGCGGAGACTGGCGACTCGCCGCTTCAATATAGCGAAAATCGGTAATAATGACCTGCCGCTTGGGCGATACAAATACGCAGCCTTCACCCGTATAGCCGGTGAGCCAGCGAATATTCTCCGGACGATGAACGACAATATATGCATCCGGCAGCGCCTTTCGCAGCGCATCACAGCGATTCAATGCACATTCCCCCCAACATAAAAAATATTATACCACAACGCATAAATCCTGTCAAAGTATTTTCGAAAAGCCTGTGTCGATTGAAAATTGCAAGTTTAATTGACGCGATCATTCAGGGAGAAAAGGGCTGAAATAGATCGTCCGTCGTCAGACCCTCATATGGCGTTATAAACTTCATCCGCCGTCTTGTAACCAAGGATCTTTCTCGGATAGTTGTTTACCCAATGCTCAATACGAAGCAACTCCTTATCTGTCAGCCGCGTGAAATCGGTTCCCTTGGGTAGAAACGTCGCAACATCCGGTTCCCATTCTCATTGCTGTCCTTTTCCCAGCTGCAATATGGGTGTGCATAGTACACTTCTT
>JAFUAR010000008.1 GCA_017460585.1 Clostridia bacterium | reverse complement strand
GGCGTTCAAGCGCCGCGTCCGGATAGCCCAGACGCTTCCCCTCCAAATACGTATCTTCATTCAAGCCCGATGAAATGCGCTCCTCGAAACGCGCAAGCTTTTGCAGCTTTGCGAGGAACCAGCAGTCAATGCGGGTAATCTCATGCAGAGACTCCACGGTCCAGCCGCTCTTCAACGCCTCGAACAGCGTAAATAGGCGCAGATCGTCCACGCGGGTCAGGCGCTCCTTGAGGGGCGCGTCATCCGCAGGGGCTTTATTCAGCGTATCCAAACCGATCTCCGCGCCGCGCACCGCCTTCATGAGCGCCATTTCAAAGCTGTTCGCAATTGCCATAACCTCGCCGGTCGCCTTCATCTGCGTACCGAGCTTACGGCTGGCTCCCGCAAACTTATCAAAGGGCCACTTGGGCAGCTTGACCACCACGTAATCCAGCGTCGGCTCGAAGCAGGCGCAGGTACGACCGGTAATCTCGTTGCGAATTTCATCCAGCGTATAGCCCAATGCGATCTGCGTGGTGACCTTGGCGATGGGATAGCCCGTCGCCTTGCTCGCCAGCGCGGAGGAACGCGACACGCGCGGATTCACCTCGATCACCGCGTATTCGAACGAATCCGGATTCAGCGCAAACTGGCAGTTGCACCCACCCACAATGCCCAGCGCGGTAATGATATTGAGCGACGCGGTGCGCAGCATTTGATATTCCTTGTCCGACAGCGTGAGTGCCGGCGCGACCACGATTGAATCGCCCGTGTGCACACCCACGGGATCCATATTCTCCATGGAACACACGGCGATGACGTTGCCCGCAGAATCGCGCATGACCTCGAATTCGATCTCCTTCCACCCCGCGACGCTCTTTTCGATGAGCACCTGCGTGATGGGCGACAAATCCAGCCCCGTGCGGGCGATGAGCGCAAGCTCTGCGGCATTGTTTGCCGCGCCGCCGCCCGCCCCGCCCAACGTAAACGCCGGACGCACGATCACCGGATAGCCAATGCGCTCCGCCACGGCGAGCGCGGCGGACACATCGTTGGCGATATCGGAGGGAATGGTGGGCTCGCCGATTTCGCGCATTGTATCCTTGAAGCGCCGGCGGTCCTCCGCCTTGTCAATGGCTTCGGCGTTCGTTCCGATCAGGCGCACGCCGCGCGACTGCAAAAAGCCCTCCTTATCCAGCTGCATGGCGAGGGTCAGCCCCGTTTGACCGCCCAGCCCCGCCAGCATACTGTCCGGACGCTCGCGATCGATAATGCGCATCATGGTCTTTACGGTGAGCGGCTCCAAATAGATCTCGTCGGCAAGGGCGGAATCGGTCATAATGGTAGCGGGATTGGAATTGACCAGCACCACGTTGACCCCCGCCGCTTTGAGTACGCGGCAGGCCTGCGCGCCCGCATAATCGAACTCGGCCGCCTGCCCGATCACGATGGGACCGGAGCCGATGACCAGCGTCTTACGGATGGATGCGTCCAGCGGCATATCATTTTCCTCCCATCATGGAAATAAAGCGGTCGAACAGAAACGAGGTGTCGCGGGGACCCGCGCACGCCTCCGGATGGAACTGCACGGTAAAGGCGTTCAGCGCCGGATATTCCACGCCCTCGCAGGTACCGTCGTTGGCGTTGATGAAGGATACGTATCCTTCGCAAAGAGAATCCGACACCACCTGATAGCCGTGGTTCTGGGTAGTGATCCACGTGCGGCTTCCCCGCACCTCGCGCACCGGCTGATTCGCCCCGCGATGTCCGTAGATCATCTTTTCGGTGCGCGCGCCGGTTGCCAGCGCGGTCATCTGGTGCCCCAGACATATGCCAAAGAGCGGAACCTTGCCCAATAGCGCGGAGATTTCCCGAATGCAGCCGATATTTTCCGCCGGATCGCCCGGACCGTTGGACAGCATGACGCCGTCCGGATGGGTCGCGAGCACTGTTTCGGCGGACACGCTCGCCGGATATGCCGTAACGGCGCAGCCGCGCGCGCATAATTCGCGAATAATGCCTTGTTTCGCGCCATAATCAATGAGCGCCACGCGAAAATGCGCTTTGCCCTGCGCGGGATATTCCGCGGGCGATAAGCGCGTAACCTGTTGAACCACATTTTCCACGCGGTAACGCTTCAAACCTTCCAGCGATTGGGGCACTTCGGCGCAGATCATGGCGTTCATTACGCCGCTGGTGCGTATGCGGCGCGTGACCGCGCGGGTATCGATTCCGCAAATGCCGGGAATGCCCCTCTCTTTCAGGAAAGCATCCACCGTACCGCTCATACGGAAGTTGGAGGGCGTTTCGCACCATTCGCGCACGACATAGCCCTTTACATGGCATTTCCCTTCGAAATCTTCGGGAATCATGCCGTAATTGCCGATGAGCGGAAAGGTTTGCAGCACGATTTGTCCCGCGTAGCTGGGATCGGTCAGCGTTTCAATATAGCCGGTCATGCCCGTGGTAAATACCAGCTCGCCCACGCGCTCGACCTCCGCGCCGAAGCCCTTCCCCTCGTATACCGTTCCATCCGCCAATACTAGATACGCTTTTCTCATTTCAGCAGCCTTCTCTATGCATCAATCCGCCAGCGTTGCGCGCATAACCGCCTTAATGGTATGCATACGGTTCTCCTCCTCGTCAAACACAATGGAGGCGGGGCTTTCGAACACCTCGTTCGTCACTTCCATTTCCGCAATACCGAATTTCTCCGCGATACTGCGCCCGATGCCCGTATTCAAATCGTGGAACGAGGGCAAGCAGTGCATAAACACGCAGCCCTGCGCCGCGCCGTTCATCAGCGCCTGAGTCACCTGATAGGGCTTCAAATCGGCAATGCGCCGCGCCCAGACCTCGTCCGGTTCGCCCATAGAGACCCACACATCCGTATAGATGGCGTTCGCGCCGGCGACCGCCTGCATTGGATCTTCAATGAATTCCAGCGTGGCGCCCGTTTCCTTTGCGATTGCGTAACACGTCTCAATCAGCGCCTCGTTGGGGAAATACGCCCTTGGCGCGCAGGCGACGAAGTGCAGCCCCAGCTTGGCGCAGCCCACCATGAGCGAATTGCCCATGTTGTAGCGCGCGTCGCCCATATAGACCAGCTTAAGCCCTTCCAGCGTGCCGTAATGCTCCTGCAGGGTCAGCATATCCGCCAGCACCTGCGTGGGGTGGTATTCGTTGGTTAAACCGTTCCACACGGGCACCCCCGCATACTTTGCGAGCGTTTCCACAATTTCCTGCCCGAAGCCGCGGTACTCGATGCCATCATACATTCTGCCCAGCACGCGCGCTGTATCCGCGATGGATTCCTTCTTTCCGATTTGGGAACCGGAAGGATCCAGATAGGTGACGCCCATGCCCAAATCATATGCCGCCACCTCAAAGCTGCAGCGCGTACGGGTGGAGGTTTTTTCGAAAATCAGCGCCACATTCTTTCCCCGCAGCTCGTCGTGCGGCTTTCCAGCCTTCTTCTTTGCCTTGAGCTCCGCCGCCAGCGAAAGCAGCGCGCGAATCTCCTGAGGCGTATAATCCAGCAGGGTTAAAAAGCTTCTGCCCTTCATGCTCATATTCTATTCCTCCATTATTGTGGTCATTTATGGGTTGTATTATACGCCGATTCTACGCGTATAGCAACCGTTCGCGCGCGTAGAATCGCGTTAAAATTTGTATTATTATTCAAATTTAGTGCCATATATTCACTAATTCGGGTTAAATATTCTTGATTTATGCATTTTTATTATTGACAATTGCGACCGATCGTGCTATTCTTTACGCCAACATCCCGCGTAGGATGGATGGATTGAGAAGCCGCCATATTCACATGAGGAGGTTATTTTCCATGAAAAAGTTTGCAATCGTTGCTTTTATGCTTTCGCTCCTGCTCGCCTTGAGCGCCTGTGCAGAGACCATAAAAGTGGGTTCCAGCATTGACTTTCCGCCTTACGAGTACTACGACGACGAGACCGGCGATATCGTAGGCATTGAAATCGACATTATTCACAAGATCGGCGAAGCGCTGGGCATGGATGTAGAAGTGCAGGATATGCAGTTTGATTCCATTATTGCCGCGGTCGTATCCGGCAAGGTGGACGTAGGCGTTTCCGGTTTTACCGTAACGGAGGAGCGCAAGCAGAATGTGGATTTCACCACCACCTACACCACCGCCAAGCAATCCGTTATTGTGACCAACGACAGCCCGATTCAATCGGTGGACGACATTCTGAATCCGGAAAATTCGTGGAAGATCGGCGTGCAGATCGGCACCACCAGCGACCTGTACATTACCGACGATATCGACGCGCTGGGTCTGCCCTCCACGGTAGAGCGCTTCAACAAGTCGCCGGATACGGTGGTGGCGCTGAATTCGGGCAAGGTGGATTGCGTGATTGTAGACGATCAGGTGGCGATTCATTTCGTACAGGCGAACGAGGGGCTCAAGCTGCTGGATACCGCCTACGTACTGGAGGACTACGCCTTCTGCTTCCCGAAGGAGAGTCCGCTCTATGAGGATTTCAACGCCGCGCTGGAGGCGCTGATGGCGGACGGCACCGTGCAGAGCATCATCGACCAGTATATCGTAGCCGAATAACGAGTATAACGCCAAATCAGGCGGCGGACGCGAAATATGCGTCCGCCGCCTGATTGCATAGGGGTAGAATTGAAACGCAGGGGCTCAGTGCAAAACCTCCGCCAAAAAATCGAGAATGATACGGCGAATTGGCGGTTGGTAGAATACATCCTCTCCGTGCCCCGCGCCCTTGAGTATGCACAACTCCGACCTCACGCCGCAGCGCTGCAGCGCCTCGTAGAGCGCTTCGCTTTCGCTTAACGGCACCAAAGGATCTGCGTCCCCATGGATAATAAGCATCGGCGGACTTTCACGATCCACAAGATTGCGACAGGACATCCTTTCTGGTAACGTTGGATCGGAATTGCCGCCGAGAAAATCTTCGATTGCTCGGCGATCGCTTCCCTTGTACTGCTCGCATAACGCGTAATCCACCTTACCGTAGTAGTTCACCACTCCCTGTATACTGGAAGATTGGTCCAGATTTTCCCCAACATCAAATTCCGATCCGCCCAGCGCCGCCATACAAGCCAGATAGCCGCCGGCAGATTCCCCCATCGCGACAAAATGCTCCGGATCCAGACCATATTCGCCCGCATGAGCGCGCAACCACCGAATCGCAGCCTTCGCGTCCTCCACCGGCGCGGGAAACGGATATTGGGGCGATGTACGGTAGTCTACACAAGCCACTGCATAACCGGTCTTGGCGTAGTCGATTAGCGTAGGCAGCCATACTTCTCGGTCCATCACCGAAAATGCTCCGCCACAAAACCAGATGATGACCGGCAGATCATGTCGATTTTCCACTTGTTTCGGAAGAATAAGATCCAAATAAAGCGGTCGCACAGTCGCATTGTACCAATGGGGCACAACCTTGTATGGAATTCCGCCAAGCAGGCTTAAGACCCGCTCATCCTGTTTGGCGTCTAAGTATCTTTTCAAGCTTTTTCCTCCCTTGCATCCTATCCCTTGACAGCTCCGATTGTCATGCCTTTGATAAACTGTTTTTGCAGGGCCACAAATAACACGATAATCGGAGTAGCCGATAGTATGATCGCCGCCATAGCCGTAGCATAATCGCTCGTTGTAGTAGAAAACAAGGTTTTCATGGCGATGATTACCGTGCGCTTAAATTTGCTTTGGATCATCAAATTCGCCAACATATAGTCATTCCACACCGAGAAAGATTGGGTAATAATCAACGTAGCCATGGGAGCCTTTAACAGCGGCAGCACTACACTAAAGAAGGTCTGATATACGTTACAGCCGTCGATGCAGGCTGCTTCTTCTATATCGATAGGCACCGTCTTCATAAAATTAGTTTGCAGAAAGATGCCGAAAGAAAGTCCGGTAGATACGTATAACGCGATCAGACCCAGCTTTGAATTGGTCAAACCCATTCGGTTCCACAGCAGGTAAATTGGCAGACACAGGGCTTGGGCGGGTATCAGTATACCGATCAAAAAATACACCCGACTAAAGCGGAAAAATCGTGATTGCCCTCGAGCGATTGCCCAAGCTGTGATTGTGCATACGAACGCAATAATTACGACGCTAACCCCAGTGTAAATGAAAGAATTGGCAAATGCCGTACCCAACTCCAGCTTCTTCCACGCATTGGCAAAATTATTAAAATTGAACTGCTCCGGCATGGAGAGCGGATGGTTCATCGCCAGCTCGCGCGTAGTTTTAAACGCATTGTTCACTATAATGACCAAGGGAAACGCAAAAAACAGCGCGACGACCAGCGCAATGAGCTGCAAGCCAAATGTAGACCACGTATACTTTGGCTTGGGTGCCTTCGCCTTTTTCATAGCTGCACCTCCTTTTTGCTGAACAGTTTCAACTGCACCACGGCAACGATCAGCAGCATGATAATGAGCGATACCGACATGGCGGAACCGTAGCCATACTGCTTGAGCTTAAACGCCGCGTTAAAGGTATAGTACACGATGGTATTGGAGGACCGCCCCGGTCCGCCTTCCGTAGCCGTAACCAGAATATCGTAGGTCTTCAACGCCCCTGTGGTGAGTCCCACGGTACAGGTGATGATGGCGGGCATGAGCATAGGCACCGTTACGTGGAAAAAGCGCTGAACAGCGTTCGCCCCGTCTACGCGCGCCGCCTCGTAGTACTCCGGAGAGATGGATTGCAGGGCGGCCAAATAGATCATCATCCACAGCCCAATCCATTGCCAGCAGTTTGCTATGGTTAAGCCCGCCATTACCGTATTGGGGCTGCCGAACAACTGTGTATAGATTTTAAGACCCAAACTCTCCACAATGCCGGGCAATACGACCGAATATATTTTTTTCCACACAAAACCTGTTACGATGGAGCTGAACAAACAAGGAATAAACACCAGCGTACGGTGCAGGGTTCTAGCGCGAATGGCGCTATCCAGTAACACCGCAAGCAGAAGCGCACCCACATCCGCTATTATGGAATTCATCACCGCGAATAAGATCGTGAACTTCCATGTACCCATTACGTACTCATCATGGACGATCTGCGTATAGTTTCCCAATCCCAGAAACACCTTTTCCGCAGCAAATCCATCCCATGAGAACAGCGAAAAATAGAAACACATTATGATTGGCACAATGAGACCTACTGTAAACAGTACCAATGCCGGAACCATTAACGAAGCGTATTGCAGCCTCATACGCCGCTGGTAAGAAAGGTTTTTATTCATTGGGCATCCCTCCGATTCCCAGTCCAGACGCGTCCGAACATGGGAAAGTACAGAACAAGGGGTGGAACGCATCCACCCCATCATAGCCGATATTATTTCGCACCACAGGCGCCCCTACGGGAGTCCGCGCGCTCCACTAAGGTATCCATATCGATGGAGTTGTTCATGTACTCAGTGAGATCCGCTGTAAACTCAGCCCAATACTCGTTATAGGGAATCTGATTGGTAATTTTGTTCTGTTCCACTGACAAGCCAATTCCGCTGTAATAGTCAATATCGCTCTGGGCAGGGGTTTCAAAGGAGACCGCGCCCTCCACCAAAGAGCCTTCACCCTGCGCCTGACTCCACATTGAAGCCATATCGGTAGTAGCCATTACGCTTAGCAGAGCATCCACGGCATCCTCGTGCTCTGTGGTACTGCTCTTAAAGAAGGTAGTATCACATTCCATAATCAGGCATCCATCGCCCTGACTAGTGGGAAGAGGAAATACTCCGAAGTCCAAGGTCGGATCCAATGTCATAAAATTAAAGGATACGGTAGCCATATCGCACTGCATAGCAGCCTCGCCCTTCACAAAACGAGCGTCGCAGGTGGTTTGTTCCACAGAGAAGCAATCTTCAAACGTGTTGTCCACGATGTACTGAATCAGGTCTATGCCTCGCTGCATATCCTCATCCGCGGCACTGCGCTCGCCTGCCTTGTATTCATCGCCCCAAGTTTCAGAGGTACTCATCAGTTCGCCACTGACGGCAATCGCAACCTCCCAGCCCCAGAACCATGCATCCAAAAAGTGGGTGGCAAAGGGTGTAATACCGTTCTCCTTCAGCACTTCGCAAATATGCTTCAGTTCATCCACGGTGGTCGGAGGCTCCAGACCATACTGGGCAAATATGGCGCGGTTATAATATACGCCGCCGTAGGACGCCAAATAAGGCATTCCGAGAATTTGATCGCCGATTGTCGTAGAGCTGATCGCTTCCGTATAAATAGTATCGAGATAGCTCTTGCCGCTCAAATCCGCCCACACACCGTACTGCGCGTAATTGTTGGCATCCTGAGACTTAGCGATCACAACATCCGGCATACCGGACTGCATATACTGCTGCATCTTGCTGGGCAGATCCTCCCAAGTGATCAGCTCCCAGTCGATGGTCACGTTCGGATAAGCATCCGCCATTGCCGCTTCCACCTCATACTCCAAACCGCTCAGCACAGAGGGCTGGCACCACAGCACCCTGATGGTAGTGGGCTCGTCCACGGTAATCGCTTCCGCCATACCGGAAGAGAGCAGGGTCAGCGCCAGCATAAGAGCCAGCGCCAAAGTAAGCAAACGCTTCATTCAGATAACCTCCTTATTATGAAATGCTTCGCATTTCTGATTGTATCCAGTATAATTGAAACAATCCGCCGAAAAAAAGGAGATTTCTGCCCAAAAACTTAGAATATTTTGACCTTACTTTTTCCCTTGTAATTCTTTTGAACCCTTCTGGTACTCTCTGGGGGAGCAGCCGTATTGCTTGTGGAACAAATTGCTGAAATAGGCGTAATCGGCATATCCCACCGACAAAGCGACCTGAGAAATGCTCAAACGCTTCTCCTCCAACAGTTTTCGCGCCGCCTCCATACGCAAATTGGTCAAGTGGGTCGTGATATTGACGCCAAATTCCTTTTTGAAGCTGCGCGAAAGATAGGATTGCGACAGATTAAAGCGTTCCGCCAGTACGCTTAGCGAGAGCTCCTCCGCGTAATGCGAATTCATGTAGTCGTGAATCTGTCGCAGCCCGATTCCCTCTTTCCCCGCCGCGCTCTCCGGCGCGATTCCTCGCGTCACCTTTTCCATAACCGCGTAGAGCTGTTCCTCCTGCACCGGTTTCAGCAGGTAGTCCACCGCGCCGCCCACAATCGCGCCGTGCACGGTGTTAAAATCGCTGTAACCGCTCAATACGATCACTTGCACATCGGGGAATTCCGAACGAATCGCCTGCATCATATTGGCGCCGTCCATAAAGGGCATATCCATATCCGTAATTACAATATCCACGCGTTCGGCGCGCATCTGCGCCAGCGCCTTTTCCCCATCCTCCGCCTCGAGCAAACGATCAATGCCAAAGCGTTTCCAGTCGAAGCGATTCATCAGCTTATTGCGAATCCATATTTCGTCATCCACAATCAGCAGCGTATTTCCCCTCACAGCGCGCTCCCCTCCTCGTTGGGCAAAAACAGAATCATTTGCGTAATATCGTCGCGGCGATTCGCCCGCAAACCGTACGGCTCGCCAAACAGGAGCTGTACCCGCTCATGAATATTGCGAATGCCGATGGAAGTATGTTCCATTTCTCTATTGAGCTCATGCCGAATGATTCGGTTCATCTCTTCTATATCGCTCCCGATTCCGTTGTCTTCGACCATAATCTCCACGCCGTTCTTCACAGGGCGCGCGGATATCTTAAACCATTTATCGCCCCTTTTGCGGCGCAAGCCGTGGCGAATCGCGTTATCCACCAGCGGCTGTACCGACAACCGCGGCAGCCGAACCTGCTTCAATTCCTCCGGCACTTCAATCGCCATGGATATTGCGTGATTCATGCGCACATCAATAATCAGCATATACTGGTGCACATATTCCAGCTCCTCGCGCAGGGAAACCGTTCGATCGAGCCGGTCGTCCTCTATGCTGTAACGCAGCATTGCCGAAAGCGCTCCGCACATTTCATCCACCACGTCGCAATTCTGCGACAGAGCGATCGCGCTAATGTTTTCCAGCGTATTAAACAGAAAATGGGGATTGACCTGCGCCTGCAGCGACTGATAGCGCGATTCCTCGAACGCCCGCCTCAGGCGCGCCTCCTCCGCGGTGGTAATCTCCATATGATCCATCATGGAATTGAAGCCCCCGCAAATCGCCGCGATCTCGTCTCGCCCTTGGCTGGGCAATCTCAGGCGGGTCTCGCCCCGCTCGATTCTACGCAGCACGTCCATTACGCCACGAATGCGCCTGCGCACCGTGCGAGACAAAATCACCATTGCCGCTGCGTATAGCAGAATCATAATTCCCGTCTCGCGCAGCAGCATACGCATCAGCCGACTCATACTCCGGCGCATTTCAATTTCATCCGTAAAAAGGCATATCGTCTCTCCCATCGGTCCCCGCTGCGTGCAGCAGAAATAATTGCCATCCACCATATCGGAAAACGCCGCCTCAAACAGCTCCGTCCGCTTCATAAACGATATGGCGTTTCCATTACTCGTATTCGTTAAATCGCAAACTCCTCCGTTATTGGTGTAGAGCCACGCGTACTGGTTTTCCGAGGTCAGGGCGGAAAGGGCGTACCCTTCCAGCGCCATCGCCTGCATATCGCAAACAATATAGCCGACCTCGCGCCTGCCCATATCCTGATATACGCGCTTGACCACCCGCAGAAAGGTATCCCCGCCGTAATCGCAGCAGAACACGCGGAAGCGCGCCGTTTCGCCATTGATAAAATCCTGCACGCACTCCGAAAATGGATTGGAGGGATCGGCATAAATATCGATGCTCTCCTGCCTGTACATCTCCGCGCTCGATCGGTTATAGCACCCTCTGAGAATGTGGTTTCGGTTGTATATTCGTATGCAGCGCAGCGGACGGAAATACGCCGTTTGCGAAAGGAGGCTTCTGGTGGGATATTCCGACCTGTCTCGAACATCCGAGTCCAGACCGGCGAGAAACGATGGATACTGATAGATCGAGTCGAGCATCTCGTCCAGATTATCAAAATACGCCTGCGTTTGTCCCTTCAACTCGCTGAGTATCTTTTCGGACAAAACGGACGAATGGTTAATGGTCTGGCTGCGCAGCATGGCAAAGCTCATGCCAACGTGTGTAATCAACAGCACGAACATGAGCGCCAGACATAGAGCCATAATTCGTTGATAATAGCTATGCGACAATGCAATCCCCACCCGCAATGGATCGTTCCTCCACCAGACTACCACAATTGATGCGGAAATGGCAAGAGGGAATGTAGAGTGACTGGTTGAATACTGCTTATCCATGTTCCGCACTTCCAACGCCTCTCCAATATTAGTCTATGCGTATTCATAACATTGTTCGTTTTTTGAATTGTTATTAATCCGTAATTTTATCTTTCGTAATATTGTGCTAACTTAACATTGACGCTATAATGAAGTCATATTAAATGGGGATCTTTTTTCCCAAACACAAGGAGGATAACACATGAGAAGGATATTCTGCCTGTTCATTGCGATCTGTCTGCTCGCTTCCGTTGCTTTTGCAGATGATATTGCAATTTCCTTGAACGATGAGTTTGCGTTTGAAGCTGAAAATGTAGAAAATGAAGAGTCGCTGCCCATTGAATCGGAAATCTATGAAGAAGAACAAATACCCGCAGAAACAGACGTTGAAGAAGCATCGAATAGCGCTTTAGTCAATGCGACCCCCGATGAGGTAGATAATCCTTTGGCAGATTCCGTGGAAATTGCCGATGAGGACGCACAGGCCGCGGTTTCCATAGGCGACTTTACTGTGAATAACGGATCTCTAACTGCGTGGAACGGTACGGACAGCAATTTGATCATTCCCTCGAATTTGGGTATCACATCCATTGGGAAAAATGTATTCAAAGGAAAGACCGGTCTACAATCTGTGGTGATTCCCAGCGGAGTTACCTCAATCGGTGAGTCTGCTTTCCGCAACTGCACAGGCTTGCAGTCTGTCAGTATAGCTTCCACCGTACTCTCGCTTGAGCAATACTGCTTCGCAGGATGCACAGGCCTCCAAAGCATTACCATTCCATCCAGCGTATCCGCCATCCACTCCTATGTATTTCAGGATTGCAAGGGATTGCGTTCCGTTACCATTCAGGGCAGCGGTTTGGTCTCCATTTCCAAATATGTGTTCTCCAATTGCACTGCTCTGTCCTCCATCGCGTTTCCTAACAGCTTAAAAAGCATTGGCGCATCTGCGTTTACTGGTTGCACCGCTTTATCCAGCGCTTCCCTTGGAAACGGCTTGACCAGCTTGGGTAACTATGCCTTCAACAATTCGGGAATTACATCTATTTCCATCCCTGCCAGTTTAACGACCATACCAGAACGAGCATTCAACGGCTGTTCTAAATTGATTTCCGTATCCTTCTCTGAAGGGCTGCAAACCATCAAAGCCTACGCCTTCTACAGCTGCTCCTCCTTGCAAAGCGTCACATTTCCCAAAAGCATAACTACCATTGAAGATTATGCTTTCAGGAACTGCTCCAAGCTGGAACGCGTGCAATATACCGGCAACAACGTTAACTCGGTCAATCAGTATACCTTCTACAATTGCTCGAGCCTGAATTCCGTTATTCTACCAAGCAATTTGCAAAAAATAGGCTCTCATGCCTTCTATGGAACCTCAGCCCTAAAAACCATTACTCTACCGAGCACATTAACTAGCATCGGCACCTATGCTTTTTCTGCTTCGGGACTAATTAACGTCTCTCTCCCCAATTCTCTAACGGAGATGAAAGACTATGCTTTCAAAGACTGCAAGCAGCTTTCCAATATAATGATCCCCAATAAAATTACGCAGATTGCAGATTATACATTTAACGGTTGTTCCACGCTACAATCTGTGTACCTTCCTAATTCTTTAACGAAAATAGGTTCCCGCTCTTTTTCCAGCTGTACGGCGTTAACTCAAATCAATATTCCTGAAAGCGTCACGGTGATTGGTACATATGCGTTCAGTAGCTGTACGGTATTGAGCAGCATTACATTGCCTCGCAGCGTCACTTCCATTGGTTCAAGTGCATTTAGCTCGGATAAAGCGCTTACTATCTATGTTTATGAAGGTTCTTATGCACAAGACTACTGCAACAGCAAATCGCTCAACTACATCGTTATTTCCAATCAGACTCCAACTATTGCACCAACCGTAAAACCTACCGCTGTGCCGACCGCCGTACCCACCGCCGTACCCACCGCCGTGCCGACTGCCGTACCGACTGCCATTCCAACTGTTAAACCGACTGCTATTCCCACGGTAAAGCCCACGATCGCTCCAACTGCCGTACCCACCGCAGTTCCGACCGCTGTGCCAACGCCAGTACCCACACCTGTTCCCACTGCAACGCCTACCCCTATACCAACCGTTCCACCCACGCCGACCAAATCCATTCCCTACACAGGAACGAACGGAACATATACGCTGTATACCGATTCTACTGTGCAGCTCGTGCCTGATTTTGCATTCATGAACGGTTGGAGCATACTTTCGTATAAATCCTCTAAAACCAAAGTGGCAACGGTAAACGGGTTCGGTATAGTTGCTCCCATTGCCGAAGGCAAGGCAAAAATAACTATTACTACCACAAACAAAAAGAAAGCGACGATCACCATTCAGGTGGTTGATCCATATAAACCCGACAGCGTTCGCTTTAATTCCAGCGCAATTACCGTTAACAAGGGCGATTCTACTATTTTGACGCCCATACTCAGTCCTTCTACTGCAAAGACCACCTATACGTGGAAAAGCTCCAAGACATCGGTTGCAAACGTGAATAACGGCACTGTCACCGCATACAAAGAAGGTTCGACCAAGATTACGGTCACCACGCAAAACAAGAAAAAAGCGACGATCACCATTACGGTCGT
Organism: Clostridia bacterium; assembly: GCA_017460585.1. Taxonomy (GTDB): domain Bacteria; phylum Bacillota; class Clostridia; order Christensenellales; family Aristaeellaceae; genus Faecivicinus. The sequence goes on along the minus strand of JAFUAR010000008.1, from coordinate 18,577 downwards.
TGATCCGTACAAACCCACCGGCGTAGCTTTTTCGACCAATTCTGTATCTGTAGAAGTCGGAAGCAGCGTAGCTTTGACTCCTATTCTCGCACCGGCGACCGCACGAAGCGCCTTTACGTGGAAGAGTTCAAAGCCAAAGGTCGCTACAGTATCCAATGGTATTGTAACTGGTATAAAAACTGGCAGCACCACCATTACTGTAACCACGGAGAACAAGAAAAAGGCGACGATTACTGTAACCGTTACTGCCGCCTCTCCCGTCCAAACGGACGGCAGAATTGACCTGCTCCAATTTATGGGCAGAGACCTGCAAAGCGCCGCGCAATCGCTCGGTTTGAGCAAGAGCGGATCAGCATATAAAAACAAGTATCTCTCAATAGCCAGCACATCTGGTTATTACGATATTTGCGACTACAGTGCAGACGGCGATGCCATTGAAACCTATAGGTTTGCTCCCGGAGTGCTCAATTATTTGGTGCTCGGCGATGATATGACAATGCCGGGCGACAGTAAAACCTACAGCATTGAAGGACTCTATTCGGAAATGACATGGTCAAGCTCCTTCAATCTGGAAAGCTATATGAAGAATAGAGGATGGACGCTCAAGGGCGATTACGGGACCGCCTATCATTTCTTCTATTTCATGAAGGGCAATATCATCATTTGTGTGAATACGGACAATGGTCGCCCCTTCGGCGCGCAAACTGTGATTGACGATATTGAGGTTGCACTGATCGTGAAATAAACTATCCGGAATGCTTCATAAGGGGCTGCGACCCGACCGGTCGCAGCCCCCTGATTTACTGCTCTTCTTCAATTTCCCGCATGAGCTCGTACATGAGTATGCCGGCGGCCACCGCCGCGTTGAGCGATTCCGCGCCCCCGCGCATGGGCAGCTTCACCCGCATGGTAGCGCGCTCGCGCGACGCTTCGCTCACGCCCCTCGCCTCATTGCCCACGAGCAGCGCGACGCGTTTCCCCGCCTTCGGACGCGCGTAAAAGCTGTCGCCGCGCAGGTCGGAAACGATAATAGTATAGCCGCTTTCCGCAAGCGCATCGAGCAAATCCGGCAGGTTCTGCGTTTCTACATAGGGTAAGCGGAAGCCCGAACCCATCGCCGCGCGCAGCACCTTTGGGCTCATCAAATCCGCCGTGCCCGCGCCCGCGATCAGCGCCTGAAATCCCGCCGCGTCCGCCGTGCGCCAAATGGTGCCCACGTTGCCCGGATCCTGCACGCCGTCCAGCACGATGAGCCGTTCCGGCAATTCCTTTAGAGCAAGCGGTCTGGGCGCTTCAAAGCTTGCGCACACGCCCTGCGGGGTCTTCGTATCGCATACGGCGGCAAGCAACGCTTCCGGCACCGAACAGCAGCGCGCCCCGCTCGTTTCAAAGAGCCCCTCGATGCCTTCATGTCCATCCGCAACCAGCAGCGCGCGCGGCTTCAATCCGCAGGAAAGCGCCTCCCGCAGCATGACCTCGCCTTCGACCAATATGCACCCCGTCTCCCGACGCGCCCTGCCTTCTCGCAGCGCGCGCAGCGATTGAATCAGCGGATTTTTTGCGCTGGTAATCCTCTCCATATCCGTTTACCCCTTTGCGTAGCTCGCGAAGTATATCTTCACAGCGCCCGCCCTTTTCAGCGCCCTCGCGCATTCCTTTGCCGTTGCGCCGGTGGTAAATACATCGTCCACCAGCAGCACGGTTTTGCCGGAAACCTCCGAATTAGCTTGAAACGCGCCCTTTACGTTCTTTCTGCGCTCGTCCCGTTCCAGCTTCGCCTGCTGCGGCGTGTCGCGCACGCGGGATATCGCTTCCCTACATTCCAACCCCAGCGCTTTTGCCAAATGCTTCGCTAGCAGCGCCGACTGGTTATAGCCCCTGCGCTTTAATCTGCGCATATGCATCGGCACGGGCACGACCAGCGCGTCTCGCGGCAGCGTCCATTCACAGGAGGCGCAGCGCGCCATTTCCGCCGCCATGGGCTCCGCGAGCGCACGCAGTCCATTATATTTAAGCCAGCGCACCGCGCCGCCCGCCGGTCCGGCGTATGCAAAGGCGGAAAAGGCGCCGTCAAAGCCGTTTACGGCAAACGCGCCCTCCCTCGCTTCCTCCAGCCGCGCCATGCACGCTTCGCAAAACCACGGTACTTCATGCCCCGTTTCATCATCGCAGCCCACGCAGCGGGCGCGCGGCGGATAGAGCAGTTCCAGCAGCCTTCCCCACTTCATCTGCCGCCCTCCAGCGCGCCGGAGAGCCGCAGCGCGAGCGCGCTGTAGCGCTGCAATATGCGGTTATTATCTACCATACGCTGTACGCACGCCTCTCTGCCCACAATCACCACTAGCCGTTTGGCGCGCGTGACCGCCGTATAGAGCAAATTGCGCGTCATCAGCATGGGCGGTCCGCTCAGCAGCGGCAGTACCACCGCTTCGAACTCGCTACCCTGACTTTTGTGCACCGACATACAATAGGCGAGTTCCAGTTCTTCCAGCATGGAAGAATCGTAGGTTGCGACGCGCCCGTCGTCAAACGCCACGGTCATTTCGCTGTCGTTTGTATCCACAGAGCGGATGTAGCCGATATCGCCGTTGAACACGCCGCTGCCCGCCGCGCCATCCTGCTCCCATTCCAGATCGTAATCGTTGCGTACCTGCATCACCTTGTCGCCCATGCGGAACACGGTATCGCCCCGCCGCAGCTCCGGTTTGCGCTTCTGGGGCGGATTGAGCGCCTGCTGCAAAAGCACATTGAGCGCGAACACGCCCAAATCGCCGCGCTTCATGGGCGCCATCACCTGTATGCCGCGCAGACTGTCCACGCCCAGATAACCCGGCAAGCGCGTTTGCACCAGCTCCACCACCGCCCGCTGCGCCTGAGAGAATTCCTGCTTGCGGTCAATGAAGAAATCCGTATTGCGAGCGCGCAGAGTAGGATATTCGCCCCGATTGATCCTGTGGGCGTTCATCACGATCATACTTTCCTGCGCCTGCCGAAAGATTTCCGTAAGGCGCACCACGGGCACCGCCTCGGACTCGATCAAATCCTTGAGCACATTGCCCGCGCCCACGGAGGGCAGCTGATCGGCATCGCCCACCAATACTAGGCGCGTGCCCGGCTTGAGCGCGCGCAGCAGCGAACGCATGACGAATAGATCGACCATGGACAGTTCGTCCACAATCACCACATCGGCTTCCAGCGGATTGTCCTCGTCGCGCGCAAAGCCCTGTCCTTCGCCGCCGTATTCCAGCATTCTGTGAATGGTGCGCGCCTTCCAGCCCGTCGCTTCGCTCATGCGTTTGGCGGCGCGCCCCGTAGGCGCGCAGAGCTCGATTTGACCCATGCGCTTCATGAGATGGAGTATACAGTTGATGGAGGTGGTTTTGCCGGTGCCCGGTCCGCCCGTAATGACCGCGACGCCTTCCACGGCGGCGGCCAACACCGCCTCGCGCTGTTCGCCGCAGAGCTGCACACCGCGCTCCGCCTGAAAGCGTTCCAGCTCCGCTTCCAGCAATTCACGCGAATATTCCGCGGGGCGAATCGAGCGGCGCAGCGCCTTCAACAGCATGGCGGTATCCAGCTCCGCGTCGTACAGCCGCGGCAGATAAACCGCCTCCACATCGCCGATGCGCTCGCGGCGAAGCCCCTTGCGCACATACAGCGAATCGATGGTATGGTCTACGAGCTCCTCCGGCGCGCCGAGCATATGCGCCGCCTGCCGCACGAGAATTTGCCTCGGCAAATAGGTATGCCCTTCGGAATTGACCGCCTCGTTCAGCACGTACTGCACGCCGCTGTTTAGACGAAACTCGCATTCGCGGGAAAAGCCCATGGCGAGCGCGATCGCGTCCGCGGTCTTAAAACCCACGCCTTCCACATCCGTAACCAGACGATAGGGGTTTTCGCGCAGCGCCTGCTCGGTCATATCGCCATAGAGCTTATACACTTTCATGGACAGCTGCGGAGAAAGACCGAGTCCCTGCAGGTACATCAGCGTGCCGCGCGTAGCGTTTTGCAGCTGGAAGGATTCCAGTATCATGCTTAGGCGCTTGCGCCCAATTCCCTGAATGTCCAGCAATCGCTCCGGATCGCTTTCCATAATCTCCAGCGTGCGCGCGCCGAATTTGCGCACAATGACCTTCGCCGTGGTTTTGCCGATGCCGCGAATGAGACCGGAGCCCAAATATTTTTCAATGGCGGACTCCGTTTCCGGTCTGGTCGTAGTATACTTCGAAACCTGAATCTGCTGCCCGTATTCGCGGTGCTCCACCAGCTCGCCTTCGAATATGGCGTGTTCTCCGCTGGTCAAAAACGGCAAAATGCCCACAGCGCTCAAGCGCCCCGAGCCATCCAGCCGAACGGACGCCACCGTCCAGCCGTTATCATTATTTCGGAATACGATATCCTCTACCGTGCCTTCGAACTTGGACATAGCGTTATTGAATACTCAGTGAAACGCGTTTTTGGCGTAGATGAGGCAGAGCCCCTTGAGGGTCAGAAGACCATCCATAATATCGATCACGTTGCTCTCCTCCGCCACCAGCACGGAAAGTCCGCCCGTAGCGATCACCTTCGCCTCCGGAGCGTTCAGTTCCTTTTTCATGCGCGAAACCAGATAATTGACCTGCCCGATGTAGCCGTACACTATGCCCGCCTGCATATTGCTCACGGTATTCCTGCCGATTACGCTATCCGGCTTGCTCAGCTCAAAGCGCGGCAGCTTCGCGGCGCGTTCGGTCAACGCTTCCGCCGCCAGCTTGAGCCCGGGCGCGATCGCGCCGCCCAAAAACTCGCCCCGTTCGGAAATTACGCCGAAGCTGGTGGCCGTGCCAAAGTCGATGGTAATGCAGGGACCGCCGTACAGCTCGTATGCCGCGACCGCGTTGGCGATGCGGTCCGAGCCCAGCTCGCGCGGATTTTCATATTTAATGTTGATTCCGGTCTTGACCCCCGGTTCAATCTTCATGGGCTCCATGCCGAAGTAGTTGCGGCACATATGCTCCACCGTAAAGTTGATCTGCGGCACAACCGAGGACATCATAATGCCCTCGATCGCGTCGGGCGAAATGCCCTTGTAGGAGAGCAGATTCATCATTAATATGCCCAGCTCGTCCGACGACTGGCTGCGGTTGGTAGATATGCGCCAGTACTCGCGCATCTCCATACCCTCGAAGAGCGCAGTTTTAATATTGGTATTGCCGACATCCAGAGTCAGTATCATGGGTGTTCCTCCAATTATTTCTCCGCGTGAATCAAACCCGCTTTGATGAGCGCCGCACCGATCGCACCGGTCAATACGGTAGACGATACCATTTCCGCCACGGCGTTAACGCCTACGAACGTACACACGAATACGATCCAATTCCGTCCGCCCGCCAGATTTTGCACGTATTCGGTGCCGCCGAACAGCAGAATCAGCGCAGCCATGAAAAGCAGCGTATTCAAAAACGCGGAGCAGAAGCCCGTGACCATGCAAGCCACGGAAGACGGCGCGCGGCGATTCGTCGCGCGGAATATATAGCCCAGCAAAAAGCCATCCAGCACGCGCGGCACGAAGCGCTGCACAAAAGCATAAAACGGGTGTATGGCAAACAGCGCCGCGCCCATCGCGCTCATACCGCCTATGCCGATACACTGCAGAAAGCTGGTCAAGCCGAACACCGCCCCGCAGATCGCGCCGCCCACCGGACCCAGCGCAATGGCGGCGATGGCGACGGGTATAACGTTGAAGGTAATGGCGAGCGGACCAATATTCATGTAGCCCAGCGGCGTGGTGCTCATGAGCAAAAGCAGACCGATCAACAGAGCGAGAATGACAAAAGAGCGCGTAGAAAAATGCTTGTTCATGGGTTTTTCCTCCGTTCGAGTTCAATGTCGATACCCTACGTATTGGGAAAATAAGAATGCCCGCATCGGTGCGTTTGACCCGCCATGCCCGCTCTGAACCAGTCGAGCTGGCGCATAACGCGCCGACAGGGGTATTATAGCATATGCGCACCAATCGGAAAAGCCGTTTGATTCGTTAAAATCAGCGCGCGGATATTGCGATTATTAATTTGACCAAAACGCGCTTTGGGCGTATACTATTGGAAGTATACGCGACGATACGGGGAGGCGAGATGTTTGATCTCCATCGGTCTGCGCGCGGCGTTTGATCAAACGCCCAACGCGGTGGGGCTGGGGTACGATTACCTCGAGCTTCCGCTTTGTCGAACGTGCGCGCTCTCCTCAAGCGAGTTTGAAGAGTTGCTCGCATACCTGGGCGCCACTCATACGCGCGTGGCGGCGGTGTACGAAATGCTGCCGGACGACCTGCGCGTGAATGGAACCGACGTACGCGCCTCCCGCCAGCACGAGTACCTCGATTTCGCATTTGACCGCGCCAGTCGGCTCGGCGCGCGCATTGTGGCGTTCGACGCGGCGCGATCGCGCAACATTCCTTCGGGGGTGGATTTTGATCTGGCCCGAAGGCAAACGGGCAACTTTTTGCGCATTGTGCAGGGGCACGCCAAGGCGTTCGGGCTTCGCGTCGCCATACGCAATCTGCGCCATGCCGAGTGCAATTTGATCAATACCGTTTCCGAAGCGGCGCTCATGTCCGCCCTGTTGCAGCTCAGTCAGGTGGGAGTGCTCGCCGATACGGTGCAAATGGCGTACGCCTCGGAGCCTTTAGAGGCGATCGACCGCTGCGGTTCCGCGCTCATACACATCTACACAGGCTGCGCGCTCTGACGCACGCTGCCGCATCCGGGCGACGGAGAGGATTATCCGCGGCTGTTCCGCCTGCTGGCGCGCATGGGCTATTCCGGCGGCGTAACGGCGGTTTGCGAAGGCGATTGGAACGCCGAAGCGGCTTCCGCCGCGCTTCGCCATTTAAAGGCGGCGCGCGAGGAAGCGCAGGTAGGTCAGGGAGGGATTCTGTTTTGAATATCATTATCGTAGGCGACGGCAAGGTCGGCTACACGCTGGCCCAGTTTCTGAGCAAGGATGGGCACGATATCACCATTATCGACCGCGAACAGCGCGCGCTGGAAAAGGCGAGCGAAACGTTGGACGTAATGTGCGTAAAGGGCAACGGCGCAAACGTGCGCACGCTGTTGGAATCCGGCGTGGATACGTGCGATGTAATCATCGCCGTGACCGGCAACGACGAATTGAACATGGTGTGCTGTTTGGCCGCGAAGCAATTGGGCGCAAAGTATTCCATTGCCCGCATTCGCGATCCGGAATATACTGAGAGCCTGACCATGCTGCAGGATAAGCTGGATATCGATCAGGTCATCAATCCGGAGCGCGCCACCGCGCAGGAAATTTCGCGTTTACTGCGCTTCCCTTTCGCCATCAACATTGAATCGTTCGCGCATGGGCGCGTGGAGATGGTGGAATTCCGCGTAGAGGCGAGCGACCCCATCATCGGCATTCCGCTCTCCAAGCTGCACGGGCGCTATCCGCACATCCAGTTCAACGCCGCGCAGCGCAACGGCGAAGCGTTGATCCCGGGCGGCAGCTTCGCCATATCCGCCGGCGACCGTCTGTACGCTACTGGCGACCGCGAATCCATTACCCGCTTTTTCAAGCATCTGGGCAAGGACACGCAGCGCCTCAAGTCCGCCCTGCTGATCGGCGGCGGACACATCAGCTACTATCTCGCCAAAATTATCGCGGGTATGGGCGTGCATATGCGCATTGTGGAAATCAAGGAAGAAAAGTGCACGCACCTGAGCGAGCTGTTGGACGGCGTAATGATTATTAACGCGGACGGCACCGATCAAGAGGTGCTGGACAGCGAAAACGTAGGCGAGTGCGGCGCGCTGATTTGCTTGACCAATCGCGACGAGGAAAACCTCATTACGGGCATGTACGGAGCGCGCAGGGGCGCGAAAAAGGTAATTGTGAAGGTCAATCGCCTAAACACCATGGAAGTGATGGAGGATTTGGGCATCGAGAGCGTGGTCAGCCCTAAGCTCACCACCGCAAACGTTATTTTGCGCTCGGTACGCGCGCTCAACAACAGCCGCAACTCCGTGGTAGAAAAGGTATATGGAATGCTGGGCGGCAAAGTAGAGGCTTACGAGTTTACCGCTTTAGAGGGCGCGGGCTATCTGAACATACCGCTCAACCGTTTGGGAATTAAACCCGGCATACTGGTTTCGGTACTGGTACGCAACCATAAGAACATTATCCCCTTCGGCGACGATCACATTGAAGCGGACGACACGGTCATTCTCACCGCAAAGGCCGGCACGGTGATCAATCTGGAGGACGCGTTTGACGGAACGGAGATCAGGAAGAAATGAACAAACGCCTGACATTTCGGTTGATCGGCTACGTGCTGCTGGTGGAAGCGGCGCTCATGCTCGTGCCGCTCATCGTATCCCTCATCTACGGGGGGAGCGACGCGAAAGCCATAGTGGTATCTCTCGCCATTACCGCCGCGGCGGGCGGACTATTGACGCTGCTCAAGCCGCGCAACGACAATCTGCGCGCCCGCGAGGGCTTCGCCGTGGTGGCGCTCAGCTGGATTCTGCTCAGCTTCTTTGGCGCGCTGCCCTTTTTCATACACGGCTGCATTCCCAACATGGCGGACGCGTTTTTTGAGACCGCCTCCGGCTTCTCCACCACCGGTTCTACCATATTGACCGATGTGGAAGCGCTGCCCAAGGGTATGCTATTTTGGCGCAGTTTGACGCACTTTGTGGGCGGCATGGGCGTGCTGGTACTATCGCTGGCGCTGCTGCCCAAAATGGGCGCGCGCTCCATTTACCTCATGCGCGCCGAATCGCCCGGTCCTTCTACCGATAAGCTGGTGCCGCGCATTGGCAAAAACGCCAAAATACTGTACCTGCTGTATGTGGGGCTTACGGTGCTCATGCTCATCGCGCTGCTATGCACCGGCATGAGTTTGTACGACGCGCTGATTCACGCGCTGGGCACCGCCGGAACGGGCGGATTCTCCAATTATAACGCCAGCATCGCAGCCTTCCGCAGCCCCGCCGTGGAAATTATAGTCACAGTATTTATGGCGCTGTTTGGCATCAATTTTTCGCTGTACTACTACGTCATCCGCGGCAACTGGAAGGGGCTTTTGCAAAACAGCGAGCTGCGCGTATATCTGATTGTGATGGTGGTTGCCAGCGTCATCATCGGCGGCAATCTCGTTTTGCAAATGGATTACGATATTCCCTCCGCGCTGCGCTACAGCTTCTTTCAGGTCAATACCGTAATGAGCACCTCCGGTTTTGGAACCGCGGATTTTAACCTGTGGCCGCAGCTGAGCCGTACCATATTGGTGGGGCTGATGCTGGTGGGTGCGAGCGCGGGTTCCACTGGCGGCGGCATGAAATGGATTCGCGTACAGCTGCTGTGCAAAAGCATGGTGCGCGAAATTCGCAAGACCGTGCACCCCAAATCGGTCAACATTGTCAAACTGGACGGGCACACCGTCAATGAAAATACGCTGGCGGGCGTACACGGCTTCTTTTTCGCGTATTTCGCCGTGCTGGTCATCGCCACGCTGCTGATCTCAATAGACGGCTTCTCGTTTGAAACCAACGTAACCGCCGTAATCTCCGCCCTTTCCAACATAGGTCCCGGACTTGGTATGGTGGGTCCCAGCGGCAACTACTCCGGATTTTCGGATTTCAGCACCATTATTCTTTCCATGTGTATGCTGATTGGTCGACTGGAATTCTTCCCCGTTCTCATGCTGCTCGCTCCGAGCGCGTGGAAAGCATATTGATCCATGGGATGATATCGCAAAACCGTCGCGAAGTTCAAATATTCGCGACGGTTTCTTCATGCCTCCCTCTATTCATTGCGCGGCGTAATACAGTTCGGCGTAGAAGCCGTTCTGCGCCAGAAGCGATTCATGATCGCCCTGTTCCACGATGTGCCCGTCGCGCATGACCAAAATGACATCCGCATTGCGAATGGTAGACAGGCGGTGCGCCACAATGAAGCTGGTTCTGCCCTCCATCATGCGCGCGAACGCCGACTGGATTTTAAGCTCGGTTCGCGTATCGATGGAGCTGGTCGCCTCATCCAATATCAGCATGGGCGGCAGACACAGCATTACGCGGGTGATGCACAGTAGCTGCTTCTGCCCCTGCGAAAGCATACCGCCATCCTCGCCAATCACCGTATCGTAGCCCTGCGGCAGTCTGCGAATGAACGAATGCGCGTGAGAAGCCTTCGCCGCGGCGATAATCTCCTCTTCCGTAGCCTCCGGCTTGCCCATGGCGATGTTTTCGCGAATGGTGCCCGCCTTGAGCCATGTTTCCTGCAGCACCATACCGTAGGCGCCGCGCAGACTTCTGCGGGTCGTCTGGCGCACATCATGCCCTTCCACACGCACGCTGCCCGCATCTACATCGTAAAACCGCATGAGCAAATTAATGAGCGTAGTCTTGCCGCAGCCCGTCGGTCCCACAATCGCCACGCGCTGCCCGGGCTGCACGGAAAGATTGAAATTCTGAATCAACGCTTTCTCGGGCGTATATGAGAAATCCACATTCTCCAGCGTCACGCTGCCCTTCACGTCCTTCAGCTCCACAGCGTTGGATGGTTCGGGCGTCTGCGAGGGCTCATGGATGAGCTCCAGCAGCCGCGCGGCGCAGGCGATGGCGTTCTGCAATTCGGTCACTACGCCGGAAATCTCGTTGAAGGGCTTGGTATACTGGTTGGCATAGCTCAAAAAGCTGGTCAGCAAGCCCACCGTCATGCCGCCGCGCAGCACCGAGAGTGCGCCGGTCAGCGCCACGCCCGCGTACACCATGGAGTTCACAAAGCGCGTGCTGGGATTGGTGAGCGAGGAAAAAAACGTCGCCCGCATACCAATCTTTCCCAGCCTGTCGTTGATATCGTCAAACTCATGGAGCGACTGCGATTCGCGCCCATACGCCTTGACCACCTTTGCGTTGCCGATCATCTCGTCGATATAGGCGGTCATTTCACCGCGCGTCCGCGACTGCTGCACGAACATATCGTGCGTTTTGGTCGCGATAAAGCGCGCCACAAAGAGCGAAAGCGGCGTCACCAGCACCACCACCAGCGCAATCTGCCAATTTCTGGCGAAAAGTATGGCGAGCGTGCCCAGTATGGTAATGATGCCGGCAAACAACTGCGTAAAGCCCATCAAAAGACCATCCGCAAACTGATCTGCGTCCGTAATCACTCGGCTGACCAGCTCGCCGTGCGGGTGGCTGTCGATATAGGCGAGCGGCAACGACCCAATCTTTCTAAGCGCCTCCTGCCGCAAATCGCGCACCACCTGAAACGTCACGCGGTTGTTGATGGCGTTCATGACCCACTGCAAAAGCGCGGTGAGCGCCACGCATAGCATGAGCCGAACGAGTATGGGAGAAAGCGCTTCCATGGTAAAGCCCGTTACGGCGATCTGATCGATCGCCTCTCCCGCCAGATACGGCGCGTACAGCGTGAGCGCAACCACGACCGCCGAAAGTGCGAACGATATAAATACCAAATAGCGATAACGCCCGATGCGCCTCAATACGCTCCTGAGCGTGCCCTGCCGCTTCATGCGCTCGCCTCCCCGCCATACTGCGATTCATAGATTTCGCGATAGACCTCGCACTGCTCCATGAGCTGCGCGTGTGTGCCCAGCCCCGCCATTTTCCCATCTTCCAATACGACAATCTGATCGGCGCGCCGTATCGACGCCGCGCGCTGGGAGATTACGAAAGTCGTTGGGTGATAATCCAGCGCGCGGATCGCCTTGCGCAGGCGCTTATCCGTCGCCTGATCCAGCGCGGAAGCGCTGTCGTCCAATACCAGAATCTCCGGTCGGCGCGCCAGCGCGCGGGCAATGGTAAGGCGCTGCCGCTGCCCGCCGGACAGGTTGCGTCCGCCCTGCTCCAGCATCGCGTTCAAACCGCCCTTGGCGTTCACCACGTCCTCCGCCTGCGCGGCGCGTACCGCGTTCATTAAATCCTCGTCGGTCGCGTCCGGATTGCCCCACTTCAAATTATCGCGAATGGTTCCGTGAAACAGCACCGCCTTCTGCGGCACATACCCCACCTTATGGCGAAGCTCCGCCTGCGACCATTCGCGCACATCCATTCCGTCCACCAGCACCGCCCCGTGGCTCGCGTCGTAAAACCTCGGTATCAAGCGCGCCAAGCTGGACTTGCCGGAGCCCGTGCCGCCGATTACGCCGATCATCTGCCCGCGCAACGCCGTAAACGAAATATCCTGCAAGCTCTCCTCGCCCGCCGTGGGGTAGTGCAGCGATACGTTCTCGAAGCGCACCGCTTCGTCGGCGTGGATGGCGGGAACGTGTACCGAACCGTCCTCTCGCATATCGGGCTGCAGCCTAAGCACATCCTCAATGCGCTTCCAGCTGGCGAACGCCTTATTCATGGTTACGATCAGATTGGCCAGCTTAATCAGCTCCACCAGAATCTGCGACATATAGTTGTACAGCGCCACCACCTGACCCGCGGTCAATATACCCGTTTGTACCTGCAGCGCGCCGGTATGAATGAGCCATGCGATGGCGAAATTAATCATTAAGTACGTCACCGGATTCATTAGTCCTGATACGCGCCCCGCCCGCTTCTGGCGGTTCACCAGCGCCTCGTTGCGCTTGAGAAATTCCTCATACTGCGCGTCCTCGCGGCGAAACGCGCGAATCACGCGCGCGCCGGTAAGGTTCTCACGCGTCGCGCCCAGCACATCCTCCAGCGCGCGCTGCACCCCGCGCATCATGGGAATGTTCATCGCCATCAAGCCAAATACCACTAGGGAGAGCGCGGCGATGACCGCCACAAAGATTAGCGCGCTGCGCGTATCAATGGTAAACGCCATAACCATCGCGCCGAACACCACGAACGGAGAACGCAGAAACAGTCGCAGCGTCATATTCACGCCGGTCTGCGCCTGATTCACATCGCTGGTCATGCGGGTAATCATGGTAGAGGTACCCATGCGGTCCATATTGGAAAAGGAGAGCGCCTCCATGTGTTCAAACAGCGCGTGGCGCACCGAAACGGCAAACCCCGTCGCCGCCTTCGCCGAAAAATATTGCGCCGTAACCGCCGCCAACAGACCCACTAGCCCGAGCGCCACCATGAGCAGCACCATGCGCACGATGAGCGGCGCATCCGACCCGCCAATCCCTTGATCAATAATGGTGCGCATGACCAACGGAATCATCAGCTCAAACGACGCCTCCAGCATTTTAAACAGCGGCGCGAGCACGCATTCCTTCTTATACTTTTGCAGATAGCGCCATAGCTCCTTCATATGCAACACTCTCCAGTCAGCCGTTTGCTTACACTACAGGTAGTATACTGGTTCCGCGCCGCCATGGCAAGAGAATTTGGGTAAGCAATCTTTTCTTCCCAAAAAACATCATTTCTTCATTTTCTGTTCAGCAACCGCCGAATCTACAATATTTAACACAAAATATCGCCCGCAAGGGGTTGATTTTGGCGCTTTAAATGGATACACTATCTGTTGAAGCGGGCTGGCACTCGTATTTTAAGAGTGCTAACAAGTTCAGCCCACCACCAACCATGAGGAGGTTTGCGTATTATGACTATGAAACCGCTCGGCGACCGCGTCGTCATTAAGAATCTTGAAGCTCAGGAAACCACCAAGGGCGGCATTATTCTTGCCGGCAGCGCCAAGGAAAAGCCCGTGATGGCGGAAGTAATCGCGGTAGGTCCCGGCGGCAATGTAGATGGCAAGGAAGTTACCATGTACGTTTCCGTGGGTGAAAAGGTCATCTATTCCAAGTATGCGGGCACGGAAGTGAAGCTGGACGGCGAAGAGTATATCATCGTGCGTCAGAGCGACATTCTCGCGATTGTGGAATAATTCGAGCGAATTGATCTGGAGGATATGAATTATGGCAAAGCAGATTAAGTATGGAGAGGAAGCCCGCCGCGCATTGGAAACCGGCATCAATACTCTGGCCAATACCGTTAAAATTACCTTGGGTCCCAAGGGCCGCAACGTTGTGCTCGACAAGAAGTACGGCGCTCCGCTCATCACCAACGACGGCGTAACCATCGCCAAGGAAATCGAGCTGGAAGACCCCTTTGAGAACATGGGCGCTCAGCTGGTGCGCGAAGTCTCCGTAAAGACCAACGACGTGGCCGGCGACGGCACCACCACCGCGACCCTGCTGGCGCAGGCGTTGATTCGCGAAGGTCTGAAGAACGTTGCCGCGGGCGCGAACCCCATGGTGCTCAAGAAGGGCATTGAGCAGGCGACTCAGGTTGCCGTGGATACTCTGGTTTCCATCTCCAAGCCCATCGAGGGCAAGCAGGCGATCGCGCAGGTTGCGTCTATCTCTTCCGGCGACGAAGAGGTCGGTTCCCTCATCGCGGACGCGATGGAGAAGGTCGGCAAGGACGGCGTAATCACCGTTGAAGAGAGCAAGACCATGAAGACCGAGCTGAACGTGGTAGAAGGTATGCAGTTCGACCGCGGCTATGGTTCTTCCTATATGTGCACCGATATGGAGAAGATGGAAGCCGTTCTGGATAACCCCTACATTCTGATTACCGACAAGAAGATTTCCAATATTCAGGAGATCATCAGCCTGCTCGAGGCGGTTGTGCAGCAGGGCAAGAAGCTGCTCATCATCGCTGAGGACGTCGAGGGCGAAGCGCTGGCAACGTTGGTTCTGAACAAGCTGCGCGGCACCTTCACCTGCGTCGCGGTCAAGGCGCCCGGCTTCGGCGATCGCCGCAAGGCCATGCTGCAGGATATCGCCATTCTGACCGGTGGTCAGGTTATTACGGAAGAGCTGGGTCTGGATCTGAAGGAAGCGACCGTGGATATGCTCGGTACCGCCCGTCAGGTCAAGATTGACAAGGAGAACACCGTAATCGTAGAAGGCGCTGGCAATCCCGACGAGATCAAGGCTCGCATCGCTTCCATCCGCGCGCAGATCGAGGAGACTTCCTCGGATTACGACCGCGAGAAGCTGCAGGAGCGCCTCGCTAAGCTGGCGGGCGGCGTAGCCGTAATCAACGTTGGCGCCGCGACCGAGGTTGAAATGAAGGAGCGCAAGCTGCGCATTGAGGACGCGCTTGCCGCTACTCGCGCCGCAGTGGAAGAGGGCATCGTACCCGGCGGCGGAACCGCTCTGATCGACGCCTCTAAGGCGGTTGCCAAGATCCTGCCCGATACCGCGGGCGACGTACGCACCGGCGTAAGCATTGTACTGCGCGCGCTGGAAGAGCCCATTCGCCAGATTGCGACCAACGCGGGCGTCGAGGGCAGCGTAATTGTAGAAAAGATCAAGTCCAAGAAGTCCATCTCCTACGGCTATGACGCCGCGAAGGACGAATACGCGGACATGATCGAGCGCGGCATCATCGATCCCACCAAGGTCACCCGTTCCGCGCTGCAGAACGCGGCTTCCGTGGCGGCCATGGTGCTGACCACCGAGAGCCTCGTAACCGATATCCCCGAGCCGGAACCGGCTCCCGCCGCGCCTCAGGGCGGCATGGGCGGAATGTATTAATTCCCCGCTCGCAGGTGATCGGAAATTCCATTTCCAACTTGAATCGGAGAGAGCAATCTCTCCGATTTTTTCGTTTCACAAAGGCTTTATCTGCGTATTGCGCGCCTTCCGGTCATGCTGAGCGAAGGAACGCTCATTGCGCATTTTATTGTATTTCAGTAACAACCAATCGCTCTTACTGATTTTTTGCGCGCCATTCTCCGGTTGACATCCGGAGCGCTTTGCGGCATAATAAATGTGGAGTAATGTGGAATTACGGAGGCAATATGGCGCAGTGGATCACATCCGTTGACCCGCGCAGCGCCGCCGAGCGGGCGGGCATATGCGCGGGCGATCAGCTGCTTCGCATCAACGGCGAAACGGTGCTGGATTTTCTGGATTATCAGGATCTATGCGCCAACCGTCGGCTTGAACTGCTGCTGCGGCGCGAGGGACGGGAATATACCGCGCGCATTGTTAAGGGCGAATACGATTCACTCGGTTTGAACTTTGACAAGCCCATGATGTCCGCCACCCGTATGTGCTGCAATCACTGCCTGTTCTGCTTTGTGGACCAGCTGCCCAGCGACGTGCGCGACACCATGCAGGTCAAGGATGACGACTGGCGCATGAGCCTAATGATGGGCAATTACGTGACCCTCACCAATGTTTCCGATCGCGAGCTGGAACGCATTATCCGCCGCCACGCTTCCCCGCTGTACGTATCCGTACACGCGACCGATCCTGCGCTGCGTACCGAGCTTTTGGGTACGCCCCGCGCCGCGCGGCTCATGCGGCAGCTGCAAACCCTATCGGAACACGGAATCGAATTCCACTGCCAGTGCGTACTTTGCCCCGGGTTGAATGATGGCGAAGCGCTGGAACAGACCATACGCGAACTCACCAGCCTAAAAGGGGCGCTCTCGCTCGCGCTGGTCCCCGTAGGGCTTACGTGCCATAGAGAGGGGCGCTATCCCCTGCGCCGTTATACGCCCGAGGAGGCGCGCGCGGTGATCGACTGCGCAAATCGCTGGCGACCGAAGCTGCTCATGGAGCGCGGCACGCGATTCGTATTTCCATCGGACGAATTTTACCTGCAAGCCGACGCGCCCATTCCCACCGACGAGGAGTACGAGGATTACGGGCAAATCGACGACGGTGTGGGAATGCTGCGGCTGCTGGAAACCGAATTTGTGGATTCGTGGAACGAACTCCCGCCCGAACACAGGCGATCGGGCGAAGGGCGGCGCATCGCCGTCGCCACAGGCGTATCCGCCGCGGATTTTTTGCGCGATATGCTCTCCGCCCATCCCGTAACTGGCGCTCAAGTGGAAGTATACGCCATTGAGAACCGCTTCTTTGGCGCGAGCGTGACCGTGGCGGGATTGATTACCGGCGGCGATTTGACCGACGCCATGCTCCGCGTGGACAGCGCCGCGGTGTTGATTACCGAATGTATGCTGCGCTCGGACGGAGATTGCTTTTTAGACGATATGACGCTGACGGAAGCGCAGCGCAAGCTCGGTCGCCCCATCATTCCCGTAGGGCGGCGGGGCGATGATTTACTCAACGCGATACTGCGCCTGCGCGCGCCGGAAAAAACCGACGACGCGCGGCAAAACTCATAAACGGAGGTACCCATGTCCAAACCCCTTGTAGCCATCGTCGGTCGCCCAAACGTGGGCAAATCGACCTTCTTCAACCAAATGGCGGGGCAACGCATCGCCATTGTGGAAAATACTCCCGGCGTAACCCGCGACCGCGTGTACGCCGACTGCGAGTGGCAGAACCATACCTTTACACTGATTGATACCGGCGGTATCGATCCCAACAGCACCGATCCGCTGCTGAGCCAAATGCGCCGTCAGGCGGAAATCGCCATAGAAACCTGCGATGTAATTCTGTTCTTCGTGGACGGCAAGGCGGGCATGACCGGCGACGACGAGGACGTGGCGGATATGCTGCGCAAGAGCGGCAAGCCGGTAATGCTGGTGGTCAATAAGGTAGACAATATCCGCCAGATGGATTCCATATATGATTTCTATTCCCTCGGTATGGGCGATCCCATCGGCGTGTCGTCTATGAATTTGCTCAACTTCGGCGATCTGCTGGAGGAGCTGTGCAAGCACTTCCCCGAGCCCGAAGAGGAGGACGAGGAAGCCCGACCCATCCATATTGCCGTAACCGGCAAGCCGAACGTGGGCAAATCGTCGCTGGTCAACAGGCTGTTGGGCGAGGATCGCGTGATGGTTTCCGATATTGCCGGAACCACGCGCGACGCCATCGATACCCGATTTACCGCCCCAAACGGGCAGGAATACGTGCTGATCGACACGGCGGGCATTCGCAGAAAGCGCGCCATCGCCTACCAATCGCTGGAACGCTTTTCCATAGTGCGCGCGCTGGCGGCAATTGATCGCTGCGACGTTGCGCTGCTGCTCATAGACGCGACGCAGGGCGTGACCGAGCAGGATAGCAAGATCGCCGGCTATATCGACGAGCAGGGCAAGGCGGCGGTCATTGTGGTAAACAAGTGGGACGCCATTGAAAAGGACACCGGCACCATGAACGAGTTCAACCGGAAAATCCGCGAGGCGCTCAAGTTCATGGCGTATGCGCCGATACTGTATATTTCCGCCCTCACGGGACAGCGCGCCAACAAGGTGATCGAAGCGGTACAAAGCGTATACGAGCAGGCGAGCCGCCGCATTACCACCGGTTTGCTCAACGACATATTGGCGGACGCGCAGGCGGCGCTACAGCCGCCCGCCACCTCCGGACGCAGACTGCGCATCTATTACGCCACGCAGCAGGCGACCAATCCGCCCACCTTCGTAATGTTCGTAAACGATCAAACGCTAATGCATTTTTCTTACGAGCGCTATCTCGAGGGACAGTTCCGCAAGGCGTTCGGATTCGAGGGCACGCCTCTGAAGTTCATACTGCGCGAGAAGAAAAAGGACGACTGAGTAAAAAGGGGGCTTTACGGTGGAAGCATGGCGGCTGATTCTGGCTGGAGTGTTGGGCTATCTGCTGGGATGCATTCCCTCCGGCGTATTGATTTCCAACTTCTATGGTCAAACGGATATTCGCCGCACGGGC
>JAFUAR010000075.1 GCA_017460585.1 Clostridia bacterium | reverse complement strand
GCTTGAAATCGCCCGCGCCATGGCGACCGATCCCAAACTGCTCCTGCTGGATGAACCCGCGGCGGGCATGAACGCGGAGGAATCCTTAGAGTTGGTCGATTTCATATTTCAGCTGCGCGAGCGCTTTTCCGTGACCATACTGCTCATCGAGCACCACATGGACGTGGTGGCGCAGCTCTGCGAGCGTTGTACGGTGCTCAATTTCGGCAAAACGCTCGCCTCCGGCACCATGGAAGAAATACGCCGCAACGCCGAAGTGATCGCGGCGTATCTGGGAGGGGACGAGGTATGAGCGAACTGCTTTCGGTCAAGGGCGTTAGCGCCTATTACGGTGGCATTTGCGCGCTGCGCGACGTCACTTTGCATATCGACGCGGGGGAAATTGTATCCGTGCTGGGCGCGAACGGCGCGGGTAAATCCACGCTGCTCAAGTGCCTTTCCCGAGAAATGAAAATTCGTCAGGGCGAAATATTGCTGGACGGAAAGCCGCTGCCCAACAAATCCTATAGCGTGGTGGAGAGCGGCATGGTGATTGTACCGGAGGGGCGGCAGATCTTCGCCAAGCTCACCGTGTGGGAAAACCTGCAAATCGGCTGCTGCCTGCGCCGCGATCGCGCGGGCATTGCCGAAGATTTGGAGCGCGTGTATGCCTTGTTCCCGCGGCTCAAGGAGCGCGAGAAGCAATACGGAGGTCTGCTCTCCGGCGGCGAACAGCAAATGCTCGCCATTGCGCGCGGGCTCATGGCGCGTCCGCGCATTATGATGCTGGACGAGCCGAGCCTAGGTCTCGCGCCCATTATTGTAAGCCAGATGATGGATATATTGAAAAATATCAATTCCACGGGTACGACCATACTGCTGGTCGAGCAGAACGCCAAGAAGGCGCTCGCCATATCCGACCGCGTGTATTTAATGAACGTTGGTCGAGTGGTGCGCGAAGGCAGCGCGCAGGAAATCGCGAGCGACGGCGCGCTGATGGATGCGTATTTGGGTTAGCAGCAGAGCATATTGCGGATGAAGGGAGAGAGGATTTATGCGCGCGGCAGTT
The DNA here is from genome assembly GCA_017460585.1 of Clostridia bacterium. Taxonomy (GTDB): domain Bacteria; phylum Bacillota; class Clostridia; order Christensenellales; family Aristaeellaceae; genus Faecivicinus. The sequence goes on along the minus strand of JAFUAR010000075.1, from coordinate 752 downwards.
TGGCACGGTTATAAAGATGTGCGCATTGAAGAAGTGCCTGTGCCGGAACCGGCATATGGGCAGGTTCGCATTCAGGTGGCTTGGGCGGGTATATGCGGCACAGACCGCCACGAATACGAGGGTCCCAATTTTATTCCCACCACTAAGCCGCACCGCCTGACCGGCAGAACCGCGCCGCTCACGCTGGGGCATGAGTTTACCGGCACGATTTCCGCGCTGGGCGCTGGGGTGACCGGTTGGAAAATAGGCGATCGGGTGACCGCAAACGGAACGCTCGCCTGTGGAAAGTGCGAGGCGTGCCGCTCCGGTCGCTACAACATTTGCCAAAAGCTGGGTTTTCTGGGCGTCAGCACGGACGGGGCGTTTGCCGACGAAGTTGTGGTGGAAGCAGATCGCCTGTTCGCCATTCCGCAGGGCGTTGCGCTGCGGGAAGCGACGCTGTGCGAACCGCTGGCCTGCGGCATTCATGCCACCAATCTATTGGGAGATATTGCCGGCAAGGACGTAGTGATACTGGGACCGGGCATTATCGGTCTTTCGGCGTTCTTTGGCGCGCGTTCTGCGGGCGCGGGGCGGTTGCTTGTGACCGGAGTGGGGGAGCACCGCCGCGAACTGATCGAGCGCTGCGGAGGCGTGTATATTGACGCGGCAAAGCGCGACGCGGTAGAGGCAATCGAGGAATGGACAAACGGTAAACTGGCAGACGTGGTGTATGAATGCATCGGTAATCCGTTTACGTTGGATCAGGCGAT